>NZ_JBCLVH010000017.1:3473-86827 GCF_039548255.1 Lentibacillus songyuanensis | reverse complement strand
GTAACCCAACTCGTCCATCAGTGGGAACTAGACAAGGCGCTATAGGCTTATATACGGCCCATTCTACAGCCATGGGTCATTTAGTTAAAAGCTTTAAATAAATGATACCCTGATTTTGGGGTTACGTTCTTGGGCTGTAGAACGTTACCTCAAAATCGGGGCCAGCAAGCGACAGCGCGGTAGCCCGAATAAAGTGTACAAAATGATAGTGCCTGAAATATTGGTATGAAAGCAGCGCCGAGAAAAACTTGACACATACTTTAACTAAATATATTATTGTACTAATAATGATAATTTGTAATAATTGGTATTAGGTAGCTGCTTACCAAAATGAATGAACGCTTCAACCAATAGCAGGGGGGGATCATCTCGGAAATTATGTTTATGTTTGGTATAGCAATGGTAGTAGTCGTTATAGCTTTCATTGCTATTTTTAATGGTTTCGTACAAAGGATAAAAAACCCTACTTATGAATTAAAAGAACAAGTGACAAAACTGGAAAAAAGAGTCGAGGATCTAGAAAATAATGAAAAATAGCTCAACTAATTAAACTGGGCGGGGTTTACATGAAGGATATTTTTGAAAAAATTAATTTGGCAATGGAGAACAGCGGTTACTTCACATTACAATCTAAAGCAGATTTTCAATTGCTTGGAGAAGGGGCTTGGCATAAAGCTTATTTAGTACATTTACCGGGTAACCATCCGCTTGTAGTTCGCTTTCCAAAGAAGCATGCTTACGGAAATCCCGTTCCTTTCAACCAGCAGGAAATGTTAGCTGAATATAGCGGAAACGGATTATATTATCGGCTAGCGAATGCGGTCATACCCGGGATTTGCCCTAAAGAATATGATTATCATGTTGCGCCTGAATTCACCTATACCATTGAAAGCTATATGGGACAACCAATTGATCTAGCAGCTACGGATACTTCCGCTGGAAAAGAATACGGTGTTCAACTTGGTGATTTTTTTCGAAAAATGGATAATATGAAACATAACCTTGAAGGCTTTGGCCCTTTGACTTGGTATTGTGGTGAATTAAAGGGAGAGTATAAAGGCGATCCGCAGAAATTCATGATCGATGAAAAGGATGAATTCTTATCCATGTTAGAGCATTTGCAAGATAGTACCCTTTCTTTTGACTACACTGCTATCCAGGAAAAGATGTTGCACTGTCTAGATAGCCGTTCGCTTTCTTCTTTATCTCTAACCAATCAGGATACTTCGCCAGAGAATCTAATTATTCGTGACGGACGTATCCATATCATCGATTCGCGTCCTGTTTTATACAGTGGTTTTGTTTTCGCTGGAAATCACGTCAATAACTACCGAACGCTCTTTCCAACTTATGATGCAGCTCCGCGGTACCAAAGACATCAGTTTTACAAGCATAAGGCAGTTCTCCATGCAATGGCTGACGGATTTGAAGAAGGATACACAGGTGGCTTGTTTGAGCGAAAAAAGGCATTAAGAAACGAGCAGTTCTTGCAGTTATTTTCCTTATGCTATCATAATTATGAAGTTTTACAAAAGGAGATTAGCAGAGAAACTTACTTGCGAATGGGGAATAAGCAAGCGATCGAATCACGTTTACCTATTTATTTACGAGAGCTGGAGGCTTTTAACCTTTTAGCATAAAATGACATTAGAAACCTTGAAATCAAGCAAGTAAAGCAGTGAATGTCTAACACAATAGTTACAAGAAAGGAAACCATTTTGTGAGGCAACTGAAAAAGTATCTTTCACAATCGTTTGGAAGAAAACGGCATGAAACGTACAGGAGCAGACCTGAAACGTGCGAGAACGAACCCGAAACGTGCGGGAGCAGACCTGAGACGTGCGAGAACGAACCCGAAACGTGCAGGAGCAGACCTGAAACGTGCGAGAACGAACCCGAAACGTGCGAGAGCAGACCTGAGACGTGCGAGAACGAACCCGAAACGTGCGGGAGCAGACCTGAAACGTGCGAGATGTAGAGGTTTTCAAAACGAATCTATTTCACTTTTTCAGCAGCCTCCATTTTGTTCCGTCTTTTTTCAAAATGAGTTTCCTTTTATTTGCCGTATTTAATCCCTACTTTACGCCACTCTCCAAAATAGAAAATGTCTTTTCATCACAATTAATTTCTGCCAACGCACCATATGGCAATAAAAAACGTGGCTCTGTATGGCTGAAATTTAAGTTATAAAGAACTGGTAAGTCTTCAGCATGATATTCGCTCAAGACTTGGCGAATAACTTCTTTATATTCATTGTAATATGCTTCATCGTTTGGTTTACCAAAAATTAATCCATTTGCTTTTTGCAAAATACCCTGTGCACCATAATTTCGCAGCCAGGATTTAAGCGCATCCGGTTCTGCCTTATCAGCTGGCTCAAGAAAAAGAATGGCGTTATCCCAATATTCATCACTTGGCCAAAGCTGGGTACCTTTAACCATTTCCAATACTTCTAAACAGCCGCCAATTAAGCGTCCTTGTACAGTGCTTGACCCTTGAAGGACCTCATAGCCTGAATTTGGGTACATTGTTTGTGACTCTTTTTTATGCATCTCGTCCCATTTCAGGATCACACTTGCCCATTTGTCAGGCGCCTGGATTTTTCCAATAGGTTCATTGGAAAAAAGTGCTCGTTGCACCATTTCCACTGTGTAGGCATCCATTTTCACATTCCTTGCAAAATCCGTTAAAATCGCTGGCCCATAAAAAGAAGAAATCCCTGCTTTTAGACAAAACAAATGGGAAACGGTTATATCTGAATATCCCATGAATATTTTCGGGTTTTGGCTAATCACGTCAAAGTCAATATATGGAAGTAAACGAATGCTATCATCCCCGCCAACATTCGCGATAATTGCTTTAATATCTTCATCCCTAAATGCCGTCATCAAGTCTTGTGCACGAGCCTGAGGATTCGCATATAGAAAATCAGAACCCTTCAAACTATTCGGCATTGGGACAACTTGGAGTCCAAAAACAGTTTCTAATCTATGTCCCCCTTGCTCATAACGCCATCTAGTGTCCTGATCACCTGCTTCTCCTCCTGAAGGGCTCACGGTTGCGACTTTATCTCCTGGTTGCAATTTGTTTGGTTTTATTAACAACGGACAGTCACCTCTAATTATTGTGTTTATGCCATCGTATCATACCTAGTGATCACAGCAAACGAAACGTATAAAGCAGTTGTTTATCCGTACTAAAAATTGCAGTTACAATTAATGAGATGATAAAGTGAAACTTCATTCAGTGGGGGTTTCCCTTTCTCCCCCACTGAGACAGGAGAACAAAGGCTAAGAACTAGAACATCTGAGTTGCAACGCCTTTGTGACCTGCATCGTGCAGGCTGAGAACAGAATCGGACCTTTGTCATGCAGTTGACCCCCACTTATCTTTTTTAGTTTCACCTCAAAATCTTGGAGTGGGGGTCTTACTGCCCGTTCAGGCGGGATAAAGCGAAACTTCACTTGAT
This sequence comes from Lentibacillus songyuanensis, assembly GCF_039548255.1. Taxonomy (NCBI): domain Bacteria; kingdom Bacillati; phylum Bacillota; class Bacilli; order Caryophanales; family Bacillaceae; genus Lentibacillus; species Lentibacillus songyuanensis. Next base: position 83,358 of record NZ_JBCLVH010000017.1, on the reverse strand, counting down.
GTTTTAGATATACGGAACAATCCTTGACGGGAGATTCATTACAGGATGCAGTTCAATAAGAGAAAAGCGAGCAGCAATTTAAGCTATTGAACAAACAAGAAGCACTGGATTTCAGGTTGTTCAATAGCTATTAACCGTTCTTAGGGTCACATTGTCGATCATACTAAAATGTGCTATTCCCGTTTCTCTTTGTCTTCACTGAAATGATTTGTTTCTTCGCCAAATTCTGTACTGTAGTTTAAGTTTCCAGTACGGACCGAATTGTCTCTAGCATCTTTACCCATTGGCGCAAATAACATCCCTAAACAAAAAATACCGCTTATGCCGACAAGCGTATACACTACTCTTGAGAGTGCAGCATCTTGTCCTCCAAATAATGTAGCAACTAAATCAAATTGAAACAATCCAATGAGACCCCAGTTAATGGCACCGATAATGACAAGGGCAAGTAAAATTCTTTTTATTGTCTCCATAAACTTCTCACCTCCAATTCATTAAGGAATCAATTTTATTTTTTACCATTTCAATTTATTAATACCAGTAGTCGAACATAAATTACATTCATTACTTTTTCTCCGAGGCTAAGATTGACTATTTTACTTAATCCAGCAAATACGGTACCTTCTCCACTCTATCGTCATACACTAGCATGAACGAAAGGAGAGATGGCTGGTGCTGTCCACAGGAGCATTTTTACAAGCAATGATTCCCCTCTATATAATGGCCATAATCGGGTTTATGGGTCGCAGAATAAAAATACTACATGCGCATGCCAACCAAGTTATCACGCAATTGATGCTGTATATCACATTGCCCGCATTAATATTATTTTCATTAAACGCAACACTTTCCATGGATCTTCTTGCAGATTTTATCTGGCTGGTTGCCATGTCCATCTTCATACTGAGTATATCCATTTTTGCCAGTGCATTACTTAGAAGAAAAGCAGCGCTGCCCTTAAAGCAAAAAAGTGTCTATGAAAGTTTGATCATTTTTGGAAACCAGGGTTTTATCGGGTTTGCCATTAGCTATATCATAATGGCTGAACAAGGAATTATTTACTTGACACTTTTTAATATCTGTTACTTGATTTTAATTTGGACATACGGCATCTATATTTTCACCAAAAATGAACAAAGCGTAGATTGGAAAGGATTGGTTTTCAACCCCGGCATTCTATCCACACTGGTCGGATTGGGCATGTTATTCCTTCCGTTTAACTGGCCTGACATATTATTGGATACATTTGAGAGCGTTGGAAAAATGACGATTCCCTTATCGATGATATTGATAGGTAGTTTGCTCGCAGAAATCCAGTGGCATGATTTAAAGCAATACAGTAAAAACGTCTATATTTGGATAGCAGCGTGTTGTAAATTACTCATACTTCCGTTATTTTTATTGATTTTTCTCTTTTTTCATGTGGCCTACCCCTTGATCATTATTGCCGTATTGACATCCGCCATGCCAAGCGCTTCCACCACCTCTGTCTACGCGCAAAAGTTTGGCGGGGATGCTTCCTTTGCATCATTTGGTGTGTTGCTGTCGACTTTGCTTTGTATTCTGACCATCCCATTGCTCTACAGTCTGCTGCAATGGCTGCATCCTCTTTTTTACGAATAAGGCTGTTCGGAATAATATCGGGCAATTGAGGTTAAATTTGAAGCTCTTAGCTATCTAGGATTTGATATATTTAAAAAGTAAAGTGACCGAACATCGATTGAGAATGAGCGAGAACCGATCGGAAATATCCGCGCGACTGATCGACTGCATGAATCCAGGCGCACGCTATCGTTTCCTCTATCCTATTTATTTGGCCCATAAACACGCTTTTCAATAGCTGATTCTTTCCCCGCCAGCCGTTTATGAAGCGTACGTTTCCAATTAACGGCCAAAAAGGGGCACTCGGCTAATTCTTCTGCAAGGGCAAGATTGTTTTTCTGAACATACATCACGTCATTACAGGCGGCAATCGTCCAATTTGGATATGGTCGTTCGAGTAATTCCAACTCAGTCTCCGCTTGGACATAGCCTTCCTGTATCGTTCGAAAATACCAACCGGTTCGGCCGGTGTTCTGAATCCGTAATGCAAGATCCATCGTTCGAAAACGCCGAGCCGGCTTCCAGCACGGGCGACGAGGTTGGGAAACTTGAATGATTGCTTCACCAAATTTATATGTGTCACCAATACAGACCGTTTGCTCATCGATATTTGTTACAGCAAGGTTTTCCCCAAACGAACCAATACCCATCGACGGAATATCCAGTTCCTCACGCCAATAGTCATAATGCCTAATAGGATAGGCAAACAATACTTTTTCCGGTCCACCGTGGCTTTGGGTATCGGCTACTTCATCGTTCGTTAAATTCGTTTCCCCCAGCCACACTTTTCCCTGAACAGCATGCTTAAACATGCCGCTTTCCCACTCACGATCCATCCGCTTCTTCGCGTTTGGATCGCCCATTTTCTTCACTTTACCTGTCAGTAATGTATGTACGTACGGAGCGTTCATCATGAATCTCCTCTCCATCTGTGATATAGTGTATAGACATCTATCATTAGTTTACGTAACGAACCAGCATTTGTAAAAGCGATTGATCTTTGGAGGTGTCCACATCATGAATGATAAACGAAAAAAAGCTACGTTTGCCGGCGGATGCTTCTGGTGCATGGTGAAACCATTTGATCAGTGGGATGGCATTCATCAAGTGATTTCAGGTTATACTGGCGGGCATACGACTCACCCTACTTATGAAGAAGTTAAAACAGGTATGACCGGGCATTACGAGGCGGTAGAAATCACTTATGATCCTGCTGTATTCTCGTATCGTGAGATTCTAAATATATATTGGCAGCAAATTGATCCAACCGATGATGGCGGACAATTTCAAGACCGCGGGGATTCGTATCGGACGGCCATTTTTTACCACGATCAAGAACAAAAAGCGGTTGCTGAAGCATCGAAGCAGGAATTAGAAGCAAGTGGAAAATTTTCCAAACCAATTGTCACGAACATTCTTCCAGCAGCAACTTTTTATCCTGCTGAAGCATATCACCAGGATTTTTATCGAAAAAACGAACAGGAATACAAAGAAGATCGTGCCCAATCTGGTCGAGATGAATTTATCGCTGCAAATTGGAACCAACAAGTAGAAACTTCTGACAGATAGATGTCTGGAAGTTTCTTTTTTTGCTACATAAGAAGCGTGACTGTCCAGTACCCAAAACTTTGTAGTCCCTTTCATTGTGATGGGTCCTTAAACACTTGATTCTAAATAACCGGAATCACCATCGGCATGTTAGCGGTCGTATAGGGGTAGACATTATAAGAACCGTTTTCTTTCTTCTGGAGAAGGTAACATACAACTCTCTTTTTTACCGAACCACTTATATCTATTTTTAGCAATAATTTTATAAAATACATCTCGCAACGGTTTTGGGACAGCCAATAGAAAATACAGTAACTTCCACAGTCCTTTTAGGTTCTTACAAATACGAAGGGCTGCGGATGATTTAAAATAACACTTGTTACCTTCTATAAGCACCATACTGTCTATATCACTTGGAGCATCATATTTACGCAATAAATCTTTTCCAATATCGCTTTGCAATGAGGCAAACTTAAAGCGCCCATTTGGATCTCTTTTAAGGATGAATTGGACACTTTTGTCGCAAAAGTTGCACGCACCATCGAATAAAATAATCCGTTCCACATCAATCGCCCCTTTTTGTTAGTATATCATTTCATTTATTTGGATGCATGATGAGTTTGTATTTTACAAACACCAAAGCGAAGAAAAAAGCTCCTTACAATACAAAATACGAAGCCACCGTGAATGATGATTTCGCTCTACACCTGCTAATATCAAATATTGCTTTCTCAATCGTGAAATGATACAACTTTAACTTCATATTATCACTTTGCAGTAATTGCAAATGTTGGTCCTGTTCCATCACACGATTGTTACCAGGGTACCAATTATCACGTATAGCTGCTTCGTGTATTTCAATCGCACAAAAATGACGGTTTGTTTCTTTCAACAAATCGGTCTTGCTTCTTCTTCGTCATACAGATGTGAGGTTTTATTTCGGTCTATCATCATATCAATCCAAAATTCACCATTGTCAATTAAACCATTCGCAAAAGCCTCCCGAATAACGAATCTTGGACTATTGATTTCGCCAAGCCTAGAACCTGCCCGTTTGTATTCATTGAGCTTTTCTTGCAGCCTCTCCTTGCTCATAGATAATCATCCCATCACCTTCTATTACAAATAGTATAGTATTATCCAATAAAAAAGCGAAACCATCAATCATGATTCCGCTTTTTACACTATTTAACTCAAAAACACAAAGTACAACACAAAAACCACAAACAATAAATACATGATTGGGTTAATTTCCTTGATCCGACCTTTCATCATCATCGTAATTGGGTAGAATATGAAGCCGATCGCAATTCCGGTTGCAATACTATAGGTCAACGGCATGGCCGCAATCGTTAAGAATGCTGGCACCGCAATTTCAAACTTATCCCATTCGATGTCTTTCAATGATGAGGACATGAGAACACCGACAATAATCAACGCCGGAGCGGTTACTTCTGATGTAATAACACTCAATAATGGCGAGAAAAACAGCGATAATAAGAATAGTCCGGCAGTCACAATTGCGGTGAAACCTGTCCTTCCCCCTGCAGCTACACCGGCCGTTGATTCAACGAAAGAAGTAGTCGTTGACGTTCCAGCGATAGCACCAGCAACGGTTGCTGTGGAATCGGCGAATAATGCCCTTCCAGCTCGTGGTAGCTTATTATCTTTCATTAAGCCAGCCTGAGTCGCCACCGCAACCAACGTTCCGGCTGTATCAAAGAAGTCTACAAATAAAAATGTCAATATTACAACAAGCATCTTGGTATTAAATAGATCGCCAAAATGCTGAAAAGCCTCACCAAATGTTGGCGCAATACTTGGCACGCTGCCAACGATCCCATTAATTCCCGACGGCGCTTCAATTAAACCGGATATCATACCCATAATCGCCGTTAAGATCATTCCATAAAAGATTCCGCCTTTCAGATTTAAACTCAGTAGTATAACGGAAATGACAACACCAAAAATAGCTAGTAAAACCGTGGGCGAGGTTAAATCACCGATTGCAACTAATGTCGCTTCATCCCCCACAATAATTCCCGCATTTTGTAAACCGATAAATGCAATAAAAAAGCCAATTCCAACGCCGACCGCCAGCTTAAGGTTAGCCGGAATGGAATTAATAATTTTTTCCCGCAAACCCGATAAGGTTAGTAATATAAAAATAATGCCTGATACCAATACTCCAGATAACGCGGTTTGCCAAGGAATGCCGTAACCAAGCACAACCGTATAAGCAAAAAAAGCATTTAAACCCACACCTGGTGCAAGGGCAATTGGATATCTGGCAATAATCCCCATGAACAAGGATCCAACCACACCTGAAATAGCAGTTGCCGTAAATACTGCACCCTGATCCATCCGCGTAACCCCTGCTGGGAGGTCTTCAACTCCGACTAATGCAAGTGTTGCCGGGTTAACAAATAAAATATAAGCCATTGCCAAAAACGTCGTTAACCCTGCCAAAGATTCTGTACGATAATTAGTTCCTAACTCCTCAAAGCGGAAGTACTTTTTCATGATTCTCCTCCTCTAAACTAAAAGTAATATTCAAAGCCCGGCTGTTTTCGTCCAAAGTGTGAACTTCCGCCAAATTTGTGTCGAAGTTCAGCCATTTCGTATCGAACTTCGGCATTTACAACCATACATACACGCCTAACGCAAAGCTCTCCACGGCTGAACAAAACAAAAACACTCTTGGCTCGAAATGTAGCCTAGAGTGTTCGCTATGCAAGAAAGAGGAAAATCATAGACATACAGCACAAATAAACATGTCTGCCGTCAGAAACGACCCCTAACCTGCGTAGTCAGATCATTTGCGGTGATCCGGTAGAAACTCTGGGCCATATTCCCAAGATTATACGCTAGTATGTGAATATAGTTTACTATGTTAGTAGGAAAAAATCAACAAAACCCGAATATTTATGACAAAGTAATATAAAAAATTCGTATATAGTGTGTTTTTTTGGCGGACAGTTGTTCATCCGTTAGAAAGGCGCAAGCGCCCGGACTACGGAACGCCGACTAAGTTCGGCGTCCTATGCCAACGTCGGCATGACCTGCATCCGGCAGGCCCACGTACAAACTGCGCACAAAGTGGACCTTATCTGCCAAACGGGCGCCGATCTTTATTACAGGAAAGCGCCCAATTTACAGCATAGTCAGAACTTCCCATCTAAAAACAGGTAGAGAAAATTATGGAACGCTTGATGGATTAATGATTAAGATTCAGATGGCCTTGTTATTCTTCAGCATTTTCTTTATAGTACTGTTTTTCTTCCTTTGCACTGCTAAACGTTTTTTGTGTTGGATAGTGAGCTTTTGCAAACGAACCACCACTCACATCTTTTACTGTATTAACAACAGTGAATGCTTCTTCATCAATCTCACGGATCAATTTTTTTAAATAAAATAATTGCTGCTTTGGAACGACAACATAAATAAGATTCTCATCGTTTCCACTTCCATCATTTTTACCTTGTAAGATTGTAGTATGGGCACCAAGATTCTCTCGAATAGAACGGGCTATTGATTCGCTATAATCTGAGAATATATGAACAATCTTTTTTGATTCAAATCCTTCCAAGACGTAATCAGTCACCCGTTTTCCAATAAATAAACCCACTACAGTATTTAATGTTAAAATTGGGCCAATAACTAATATTCCACCTACAACAACTAAAGCATCTAACACAAAATTTGTTCCTGTTATTTCCCAACCAAATTTATAGTTTAGCACTTTTGCAATTGTGGACGTTCCACCTAGCGTACTTCCCGAACGAAAGATGAAACCAAAGCCAATTCCAGTAAATACACCCGCATAAAGGGCAGCAAGAAGGGCGTTATTCAATGCAGACCCTAAATCCTCTAATACGAACAGAAATATGGAAAATAAGGGGATAGCAATAATTGATTTTATGATTACCGACTTAGGCAAGTAACGATAACTAATTAATAAAATTAGTCCATTCGCAATGAAGTTCACCAATGCAGGAGACCAGCCTAACCCAAAATAAAGTAAGAGGGATAATCCAGGGATACCACCCTCTGCAAGCGAGTTAGGCATTGCAAATATTGCTACTGAAAAAGCAAAGAAAAAAGTACCCAACACCATAAGTCCTAAATTCTTCATTTCGCACTTCCTTTTTCTCTCTCTAAAGTATGAATAAGAATAATTTATTTACGTGAGCCAATTTCATAAGTTCGTTAATTTATTTATAATCTCCTCTTTACTTCTCCATTTATTCACAAAGAATTCTTTTGCCATCAACGACTAACAAGAATAGTATATAATCAATCACTTATATTATCAAACGCTTATAGGATATTCCCGAAAGACACCTCTGTTGTTGCAGCATAACAAAAAACAGGAGTGTATCTCTACCGGCTCCTGGTCTATGATCAATAGTGTATAAATACTATTATTTACATTCTCCAACAATAAATCGTCCAGAAATCTTCCTTCATTTATATAAAAGGGGGAAAAGCTTTATCATACTCTATTTTAATGAACCATTCCTTCCTGATCCTGTATCCCTTCCCATTTTATCTTTCTTTCCTGACGTGCTTTTTTTCCATGAAGCGCATAATATAATGCTGTAATACTGGTCGTCCCTCTCTGAACCCTCTCGTTTTAATTAAAATGATGTTTTTCGGTTATTTTTCGGTAAACTTCTTATACACTTATAAAATTAGAAGGAATAGTATCGTCTCTGCTGAATGTTTAAAAATGAGTAACATTCATTTCCCTTGACTTGGGAGCAGGTTTTCTACAATATGAAATTAAAGCTTTTTCAATTTACGATTTAAAATGAACCACTCCACCATAGCAAAATTTAAAACAATACCTGCCCAAATATTTACCTTTAAAGCTTCGTCAATCATTTCATCTATGCCACCAGGAAGCGTAAAACCATGAAAAGCAACATAGCTTAAAAGAATAACTGGCATGATAAGACGGGCAACGACAGCCACTAGTGTCAGGCCAAAGCTGCGTATCATCCACACACGGTGTTCCTCAAAATTTCTTTTCACAGCTTTACGGTAGGCTTTCCAGGTTGTAAACAGCCAGACAACAGCCAATACGAAAAAAGCTAATGATTTAGTGAAATTTTCTGCGTAGAAAAATAGCACGAACGCAAGAATACCGCTTATAAAAACACTTATGACATACATTTTGCCGATAGTGCGGTGGAGCTTGGGATGATTCAAACGAATGCGGTCTATAAATTGAAGAAAACCTGCCACTAAAGCAATAAAAGCTAAAATAATATGTGTGACTAGTACGGGGTATTGAATAGTTGTTGATGTAATCTCTACTCGGCTTTTGGCAGGATCAAAAGTCACATACGGGTACATAAAAGGAAGCATAACCCCAATTGAAACGATGACCAAAATCCACCAGCTCTTTTTTGGTTTATTCATGTTACCGTACTCCTTTTCCATCTACATTACTATTGCATCAAAAAGTATATTTTATCTTTTTATAAGGTGCCTCCCCCCGCTGCATCAATGAGTTGACCAGTTATCCAGCGACTATTGGAGGAAGCAAAAAAAGCAGCAATATCTGCAATATCTTCCATCTGTCCTAAACGTTCAAACACAGACGTTTGCGCTGCATGCTTTTTAGCTTCAGGATTTTTCAACATATCCCGATTTATTTCTGTCTCAACGACTCCCGGCATAAGAGCATTTACTGTAATTTTACGAGGTCCCAACTGCTTCGCTAAACTTTGCGTCAACATATTTAATCCAGCTTTGCTTAAATTGTAAGAGATGGTTCCCGGAAAAATAACCTTTGTTGCGATAGAAGAAATATTAATAATCCTCCCTTCGTCACGTATTCTGCCTAGTGCTTGCTGAATTAAGAAAAATGGGGATTTAAGGTTAACAGCCATGACCTTATCGAATGCCTCCTCTGTCACCTCTTCCATCGCCCCCATGCCAGAAATACCAGCATTATTGACTAGAATGTCAAATTGAATATTTCCTGTAACACGTCGCAATTTCGTATCCAAGTTTTTGAAAAATGTCTGCATATCTGTTTCCATTCCAAATTGATACTGAAACGCAACAGCCTGACTACCTAATAATTCAATTTCCCGAACAGTTTCATTTGCTGCATCTTCATTTTTGGAATAATGGACGACTACCAATGCGCCTTCCTTCCCAAGTCGCAATGCAATGGCACGCCCAATCCCCCTGCTCGCCCCTGTAACAATCGCAATTTTTCCGTCTAATGTTTTTATTTCTTCCGCCTCCCATTTTATAAAATGCTTCCGTGCGGATTTTCACTCTTTTCCCACGAAAAGTGCTTGCATTGATAACATTAATTTACATGTCTATATCGTCCGTAAGTGTTTCCACTAACCAGGTCACAATTTGTTTATGTCCAGAAATCGATGGGTGAAGTCCATCCATTTGCATCCATTCCGGTGAAGCAGGCATTCCAAATTTTTTTTGTGTATCAATAACAGGATCGGATTGATCTCGAATCACATTACCAACAACATGAATATCTTCATTACGCCAGTTTAACTGGCCCCGTCGAAAAGGAGGAAAAATAGCGATTCTTTCATCATTAACCGGCGGAGGTGTAATCCACACCCAACGAGCATCACCATTCACTGCAGCTATCCGTCTGATTTCAGAAATATTTCTGGCACTTTCCTTTGCACTAACCTGTGTTTGGGTAGGTTCTGGCCCAAGACGAAGAACATCATTTCCCCCGATCATGCAAATAATCCAATCTGGATTTTGAGCGACAATACTGCCAAAGCGTCCAAGAAGCTGCGTGGAGGTATTTCCTGAGATTCCTTCATTGATGACAGAAATATTATCTTGGGTTCTGCCTTTTTTCAACAAATGACGTAAAATTTCAAACCATGAAAGCAGATCATCCGTTGTACTTTCCCCAGCTCCAATCACCGTTTCTCCTGCTTTAAAAGGGAGCTGTTTCACCTTGTCAGCAAACACGGAATTTGCAAGTAATTGATCTTCAGCTTCTTCAGCCTGTTGTTCTAATTGCCTCCTTATATCTAAATATGTGTCTGCATCCATACCATATATTGCCGCTAATGTTTTTTCATCCAGTTGACGGGCGAATTTCAGCAATTTTTCTGGATGCTGCATTTGAATCATCTTTTTCCATTGCTCATGCAAATAGTCTTTCTTCATATCACCATCTCCTCACTATATTCCTTCATGAATCTCCTTCAGGTAGCCGTGTTATTCATCATCCTTTGTCAATAAGCATTACTTCACTTCATTGTTTCGAAAATCTCTCCTTCCTGTAGAAATAGTGACTGTTGTGGACGTTCCTATAGAGTTTATTTATTATATTTTTCTCCACCTGTGTTAGTGGGATATCTATATAGTACACTAATACACAAAATAAAGTCAACTTCTTTTTTATCTATAAGAATCATGTCATTTTATGATGCACCTATAACGTGAAGCCCCTTTAGAAAAGTTTTATTCTTCTTCGCTAAGTAATGAGATGAACGGAAGACACTTTTCAGATAATTAGTCCACGATAACATTTACGCTTCTCTGCAGCACAAAAATTAACGCCTAAACGTAGTTACGTCAGGCGCTCATGTGTTTTTTTATAAGTTTTGATAAATGTTCTATTTTTTAAAAGAGAATTATCTTTATTCCGTTTTGAAAGAAGAGGCTGTTCCCAATGCTTCTTTCATCCACTCGACAAGACTATCCCCATACATTCCCCGTATATTTTCAACATCATCCACTTTGGCTATCTTTCCATTTTTTAAAGCAACAGCCATATCCAATGCGGGTTCAATTTCCGATACTTCATGTGTCGTCATCACAACAGTCTGTTCAGATAGATCAACAAATGCAACCAGCCCTTTGATGATTGAATCACGAATCATTGGATCTAAACCAGCTAAAGGTTCATCCAACAATACTAACGGGACTCGTCTTGACAAAGTCAAAACCATTTTCAGACGTACTTTTTCCCCTTTTGATAAACCATTGACTGCCTGATTTCTATTTAACTCCATAAAATCAAGCATTTCTTTTGATTTATATTCATCAACGTCAGCATATAGGGTGTTATAGTATTTAAGGGTTTCAGCAACCGTGTAGAATGGATAATATCCATCCTGTTCCGGCAAGTAGGAGACCTCTGCGGAGATACGTCGTTTTGCTGGCTTTCCATTCACAACCACTTTTCCTTGGGTTGGACGAAGTAACCCGGCAGTAAGTTTAAGTAGCGTGGACTTTCCAGACCCGTTTGACCCTATAACCCCAATCACTTTCCCTTGCGGAAGTTGAAAACTGACATCATCCAGTGCTATTTTCTCCAAATATTTTTTTGAAACACGATCGAATTGCACTAATTTACGATTCACCCTACTTTTCTCTCCCTTCTTTTTCGTCATTTAAATATAGCTGTATTCCCATTGCAATTTCATCCGGAGGGAACCCCATATCTTTCATATCCAATACAAAGCTCCTGATTTTATCATGTTTGAGCCGTTCCCGAAGTTTATCCAAACGCTGTTGGTTTGCTGTCACAAATGTTCCCTGCCCTCGATGCACTTCTGATACATCCATTTGATCAAGTTCCATATAGACCCTTTTCACTGTATTCGGATTCACCCCATACTGAACAGCCAATTCCCGTACAGAAGGCAGCTTATCTCCCGGTTTGATTTCTCCGCGCACAATTTGATGACATATTTTTTGTGCAATTTGATCATATATTGGAGCTTTTCCTGTAAATTTACCTGCCACAGCGTCACACCTCTACTTTCCGGTCTAAAAGCCAGGTTGAAGTGAAGAAACAAACCGTAGCAAGTAAAAATTTGAATAGAATATCCCCAGCATAAGACGGGAAAAAACTCCGAAAAATGGTAATAATAGGAGGGCCCTGAAATGTCTCGGAGAAAGACAACGTCGAAAAATCGGAAAGGTCTAACTTGCCCCAATGAAACATGAAAACAAATAATTCCGTATGACTAAACCAAATAGTTATAAAAACACCGGCTAAAAACAATCCTAACCCTAACACCCACCGCCAGCCTTTAAGAATATACTTCAACAAATCTACACTGAAATAAATAAGAACTCCAAGCCCAGCTAGAAAAAGCCCTCGTTGAATAAACACAACAAACGATAAAATCCAATGTTCCTTTATTAAATCTTCTATTGTCATTAATGATTGAAAATAGGCTCCCCCTTGATACAGACTGGTTTGAATATCCAGATTCACAACCCAAAACCAAAGCAGTAAGTTCAAAACGAGCGATCCTAACATGAGCAAAAATCCAGCTCCAAACTTGACAGAAAGCAATAATATTCCGGATTGTGGAGACTGCATCCAAATCGGTGTGTTCCTTTTTTCTTTCTGTAGGCTAACGAGCAAATAAAACAGTAGATAAAAAGAATGGAAAAACATCACCATGAACAAAATTAAGCTTGGAACACCAGAATGAAATTTAGCTGCTAAATAAATCCCAACAAAACTAACAAAGAGCATAACCAAACCGGCTATCATCCAAAACGACCGCATTAGCCTAATTTCTTTTTTAAATAAAAACCAGCACACATTCATCGCATGAACCCTTTCTATATGTAAGTGTAATATCTGCATAGTACACTAACTCACTTTACAAAGTCAACAGCAGCATAATCTCTCTATGGGTAAAATATACATATAAAATAGGGAAAAGTAACACCTTAATTTATACCATTATTGAACAGCGGGTAATCAAAACGAATCCGCTTTACTTTTTTGACAAAACATATATGCTAGATATGTGTCCACGACAGAAAATAACTGCAACATTGACAAGTCGACAACATAATAATTGATAATTTCAGGAGGGGAAGAAATCTCTCTCCATATGCCATTATGCAGATCACTGTTATTGCATAAAGTGTGTCCGATTCCCGCACTGAATAGTTTATAGACTTCATCTGCTTTGATCCCTCCATGGCTATCTGCTACACCTTTAAAAACACGCGAGACAATCCTTTACTTTCTACTCCTAATAATTATATCTTCATCAACTTCAAATCGGGAGCCAACATTCGATCCCCGGCCATTTAATTAGTAAAGGATATATACTCCTTTTCAATCAACTCAATAATTTTATTCTTCCTCATTTTACCGGGGTAATAATCCGTAGAAAAACAACTGTGCTAGTTGCTCAATTTCTTCATTACTATTGGCGTTATTTGTGTAAATAACATCATTTATTTCATGAAAGAAGAATTTAAAATACTTCTTTATAACCTTCTCTGAATACAACGTAGAGATATAGCCTTCTCTTTTTCCCAGCTGTATTACCTTGATCAAAAAGGATTCAAATTTATTTTCAATATTGTGAAGAAAATATTGAACGGATTCTGGATGTTCGTGACTCAAGTTCGTCAAAATTCCGATATTCTCCACTTCACGAGTCATTATATCTCTAATCTTTTCATGGAAAGGGTTGTCTGAATTTAGTACTTCCTCATATTCCTTTAACAAGGAGTCTATCCAATTGTTGAGCATTTGCTGATACAACTCTTCCTTCGTGCCAAAGTAATTGTAAATAGTAGCGGGAGAAACACGAGCTTTAAGAGCGATTTCATCTACTTTTACTTTCTCAAATCCATATTTTAAAACTAATTCAAATGAAGCAGAAAATATCTGTTTCTTTTTTTTCTCTTTTCTTTTTGCAAACCCATCCATTGATTGTCACCTCAGGTTCATTGTAAACAAAGTTTTGTAGTCCTTCAATATTTTACTACATTTCATCTTGCAATTCACTTATTATAGTTATATAGTTAAAATATATACAACTACAAAAATATCAAGGCTCTAAAGGAGGATTTCTTATGACTGTACTACAGCTGAATAAGGTATCGAAAAAATTTGGTAAATTTCAAGCGTTAGATCAAATATCGTTGGAATTAAAGGAAGGGGAAATTTATGGATTTATTGGGCCCAATGGAGCAGGGAAATCAACAACCATTCGTATCTTATTAGGAATGCTAAAGGCAACGAGCGGAAATGCAACATTATTTGGAAAAGATGTCTGGAAGGATGCCGCAGAGATTCACAAGCGCTGTACCTATGTACCTGGTGATGTTCATATATGGCCAAATTTGACCGGAGGAGAAGTGATTGATGTTTTAATGAAAATGAATGGGAACTATTCTGAGCAGAATCGTGATGAATGGGTGGAACGATTTGAATTTGATCCAACAAAAAAAGCTCGATCCTATTCGAAAGGAAACCGGCAAAAGATTGCCTTGATTGCAGCATTTGCTTCGGAAGCGGATTTATTTATTCTGGATGAGCCAACCTCGGGACTTGATCCTTTAATGGAACATACTTTTCAACAAGGTGTAAGAGAAGCAAAGCAAGCAGGAAAAACGGTTCTTTTATCCAGCCATATTCTATCGGAGGTCGAAAAACTTTGTGATCGTGTTGCGATTATTCGCAGAGGTAAAATCATTGAAAAAGGTACATTAGATGATATGCGCCATCTAACAAGGTTGCAAATGCAGGTGAAAACAAGAGAAAATCCAAAAGAGTTAGCACAAATTCCTGGTGTACATCAACTGCAGGAAACAGCAGGGCTTTTTTCTTTTCAAGCGGATACAGCCCATATGGAAGGGATTATTGATTATCTTAGTAAATATGGAGTACAGGAAATGGAAAGTACGCCGCCAACATTAGAAGATTTATTTTTGCGGCATTATGAGGAGAAACATGTCGAGGAGAATGTGTGATGCGAAAACAAACGAAGAAAACAGCAATTCTTTTTCCGATTTTCTTTCGACAGCACCGGTTGCGTTTACTTTTATGGATCGTTGGATTGGTTTTGATAACTTGTTCGGTTGCCTATGCTTATCCAGAAATGTATCCGGATCAAGCAGCTAAGGAAGCATTTGCTATTACGATGGAAAATCCAGCAATGATTGCGATGCTCGGGATTGGTTATGAGCAGTACCACGAAATGGGCAGTTTATTTGCTAAGGAGATGCTTTTGTTTTCTGCTATTGCGATCGCAATCATGAATAGTTTGCTCATGTCTAAACTGACAAGAGATGATGAGGAAAATGGAATATTAGAGCTTGTACAGTCAAGGTCTGTCGGTCGTTTAAGCTATTTAACAGCTTCCTTCATCTTGATGCTGTTAGCGAATTGCTTATTGGTCATTTTACTGACAGCTGGAATAACAGCCTTGCAAATAGAAGGCTTTGATTTATCAGGAAGTGTTCTTTATGGCAGTCTTCTCGGCAGCTTTGGCATCCTGTTTGGAACATTGACGGCTTTCTTTGCCCATTTTGTGACATCTTCCAGAGGAGCAAGTATTTTTAGTTTTAGTGCATTGTTTTTCTTCTACCTTTTGCGGGCTGTTGGTGATGCAGAATTTACATTTCTATCTTGGATGAGTCCGCTTGGCTGGTTATCAAGAGCTTATGTTTTTGAGGAAAACAACTGGCTCCCCGTCGGATTATTGCTTATCAGCAGTATTGGATTTGGGATTATGGCATTTATCCTACAGGCGAAACGAGATATTGGAGATGGTTTATTACCTGAGCGTGCGGGCTCTGTGCATGCTTCCGCCTTTTTAAAAACAAAGGTCGGACTCGTCATGCGTTTGCAAAGAACAATGGTGATTATCTGGACGGCAAGTATTCTCCTGATTAATATAGCTTTTGCTTTTATCTTAGGCGACTTAGAAATATTTTTTTTAGAGAATAAAGCGATGCAAGTCTTTTTAACTGGTGAAGGAAATGTGATGGAGCAATTTATCGTATTATTGATGTCGATTATGGCATTAATTATCACTGCCGCAGTTATTAGCAGCTTTCTGCGGCTTCGTGGAGAAGAGAAAGCAAGCCGAACAGAACTCTTATTCAGCAGGGATGTATCACGTCTGCAGTTGTTACGAGCTTATTTATTCCCAGCAATAACAATTGCAATTCTTTTACCAATATTACAAGCGATTGTTTTATGGAGTATCGGATCTTTAAACAGTGAGAATATGATGCCACTTGGGGACGTAATGAGGGCGTCCATTGTATATATCCCAGCAATTTTGCTTGTATTAAGCTTTGCAGTTTTATTAAACGGCTGGCTTCCAAAAGCAACTTCATTTGTGTGGCTGCTTATCATTTATGGGTTTATCGTTATTTACTTGGGAAACATTTTAAAACTGCCTAGTTGGATGAAAAAAATTTCGATTTATGAGCATACGCCTGTTTACCCCAGCGATGATATCTCCTATACAGCGTTGGTTACGCTAAGTGGTATAAGTGTATTGTTTATTATTATTGGATCACTTGGGTTTAAATGGCGAAATATTGAAGGTTAATGATGAATTTTTTTACTTGATCTAGTTTTCGCTTCTTGAAAAAGATAAGGCAAGCGATTAATAACCAAGTAGATAGAAAAACACCCAACACGCAGGTATGCTTAAGAAGGATGAACTGACGTGTTGGGATTTTTCAATTTGATTTTTTTATAGGGAATACTTTTTTCCGATACCGCTCTTGTACCAAAGGTTGCCATGGTAAATAAAATCCTTTTGCCTCATCTAAGTTAACAATCAAATGGAAAATCTTTTGTTTATTTGTCTTGAGACAATGTACAGGAGGTTTATGTGCTTCTATAGATACTTGGTTATTAGACGCTTATGAACGGCTTTTAGTATTGCAAAATTTCACTTGGCGCTATACGCTGTGAACATGAAAGCAAGGAAATATGTTACGATGGGTTTGATTGATTTCTCATCACTCTCTACTTTGTTTGGTTGGAAAACGAGGTTTTTTGTAACAGATTATATTTACAAAGATTGTTGTCATTTTATCTATCCTCAAAAAGAAAAATTATCCACTATAAACACTTTCACATGTTCCAGGTGCTGGTTCATAAAAACAATGCTGTTTAAATTGACCAGTAAAAGGTTGATCATACCAGGTTGGAGGACACGGAGCATATGGATTAAAGTACCAAAGAGCATATTTAGCTGGGTGATCTCTCCAACTTTCTAACGTTTTCCTTGCTAATTTTCTTTCAGATTCTCTTGCTCTTTGATAGAACACATTTCCTTTTTGAACGGCTTCAAATGAGTAATTCCCTCCTTGTACTTGAAAAATGACTTGTTCAACTGTTCTCAAATCGTTAAAATCACTACAATCTGCTACAACACGGTTAACAATTACATTTCCCACATATAGCATTCCTTGTTTTCCTTCACCCTCAGCTTCTGCTCTCATCATCCTTGCCATTAAGTTAACATCTGCATTTCGGTAAGCCACTCTTCCCATTTTCTCACCTCCAAAATATAGTATGAGGGAAGACTTACATTCATGCCCTTGTTGCTTATAATTTTGTAACCCTGTCTTATTTTTGAATAGTTTGGGGTTCTCAATCAAATATTCCGACATGATGATTGTCTTCAACAGATCCGTCAAATGCCTGAATCGTTTGAGCAATGATCTTCATAAACGACTACTGAAATGGGACAACCATCGGCTCTTGATCATCCACTGTTTGTACCTATATTCTCCATTATCTGGTTTACAAATGTACCAGCTCCTACAAAGTAGTAAAAGCCATTTTGCTGCTGACATGACAAATCTCTTCTATAACACATTCCTTTAAAGAATCAGCAGGGATTCTTCCTTAAAAATCCTTCCGCTCATAAAGCGTTACGGCTAAAGTAAAAGATAAAAGTGTCACAAACAAACTAATGCCGGCAAACAACAGAATGAAAGCATTCGGGTTTGCCATGATTGTCTCAACCAAGTTATCAACCGAGTCCATCCTCGGATTATGATAAATATTGATAACCATCTGTACACCAATCGAGATTGTAACGTATATTACCGCTGATAAAATCACGGCGGGAATATACCCGAACGCGATATAAAGTGGGTAAAAAAAAGATATCAGCAAATAAAGTCCAGCAAGCGCCAGCAGTATATCCCATCCCGTCATCAACCGGGACGTAAATGGCGCAAAGGTGACAAACAGAAAAACATAAAAAGACACCAGCACTGCAGCAGGGATGAACCATACCAGTGGCGTTAGATATTTTGCTAACATGATTTTCTTCCTCGTGACAGGCAGGGTATTCATCAGCGCCGGTTGCTCATAATACGCTGCAGAACTGGATAGCCAGCCAACAAGAAGGATCAGCAATAAAATATGCTGCATTGGCGCACCACTTGTAAAAAATCCCGTCATGACGATAAACCAGAAAAAGGAAAAAAAGTAAATATAAGCTTTTTGACTGAACATTTCATTACGCACTAGTTGAATGATCATGTTTACGCTCCTTTACTGTATAAAATATAATGTCTTCAAGCGAAGGCCGCTCCAACAGTACCTGCCCGTCTGCTTGCCCGTCGAACAGAAGTTTATCCGCTAGCAGACCGTCAAACCCCACATCTGTTTCCTTGATACCAAGCAAAGAACGTCGTCGCTCGGCTGTTAGCCACTCTTTCGGACCCTTAACCACGGCATACTGATCCAGCAGCGCATCCTTTTCCCCGCTTACCACCATTTTTCCGTTATCGATAAACGTGATAAAATCGGCTACCTTCTCTAAATCTTGTGTGATATGGGTAGAGAAAAACACCGCTTTTTCTCCATCCTGAATAATATCCTGTAAGAGCTCGAGCAATTCTCTGCGAAACACTGGATCCAGCCCCGAGGTAGGTTCATCCATGATAATCAACTCCGGATCGTGAGCAAGTGCCATTGCCAGAGAGAACTTTATCTTCATCCCCTTGGAAAGATGGTCTACCTTTTTCATACGCGGCAGTTCAAATTGTTCGATATAATGGGAGAACAGCTGCTCATTCCATGTTTCATAAAACGGGGCAATCAGCTTCTTGTTCTGCTCCAGGGACAAATGTCCGTAAAAAAAGTTCTCATCCTGGACAAATCCAATACGTTGCTTGATATTCTCTGTGTCAGCTTCATGAGTCTTTCCAAAAATCTGCACCTCTCCCCGATCGGGACGGACCAGGTTCATTATGCAGCGGATAGCCGTGCTCTTTCCAGCACCATTGGGGCCGATAAAACCGGTAATAAATCCTTTTTTTACCGTTAGTTGAATCCCTTCCAAGGCAAAATGTGTAAAGCGTTTCTCTAAATTTTTTACTTCCACCATGTTTTCCATCTAGTTCACTCCTCATATAACAACGTCATCATCTCAATCAGCTGATCGAGCGGAATATTGAATGCTTTGCTGTCTTCCAGCATGTTTGCCATTTGATCCTCAATCAGCTTAAGCTGTTTTTCCCGCAGCAATTCAGGATTTTGCGCGGCCACAAACGACCCCTTGCCCGGAAACGTTTCAATGAATCCCTCTTTCTCCAGTTCCTCATACGCCTTCTTGGTGGTAATCACGCTGACCTGCAGATCTTTTGCCAGCTTACGTATCGACGGCAAATTTTCCTTTTCCTGCAACCGGCCATGAAGAATCTGCTCCTTCATCTGATTCTTTATTTGCACATAGATCGGCTGATCCACCGTATTAGATATAATGATATTCACTGCATCACCTGCTTTGCTTCCTCTGTTAATACTGTATATGTATAGTATATACAGTATTAACAGTAGTGTCAATCCATTTTTTCCAAAAAAATAAACTGCCTTTTTCCTCCATCATTCTGGAAAAAAGGCAGTCTATACGCTTTGGGGTTAACTAGCATCAACAGAAAAATCGGACCCATAATCCGTAACAGTTGGGTTCACCCCTTTTATTTCTTTAGGAAGGTACTTCCTTTTTTGTACCTCAAACTTGTTCGAGCGCAAAAGCTATCAATAAGTCAATTTAACAACTCAACGATTCATTGTGAATTCCAACAATGGTAAGTGTAAAAGCACGTTGATTTCCACGATGCCAGCTCCCATATACATCCATATTTCCGAAACCGTCACTTCACATGCATTCATTTTCATAATGGTGCGGGCAATAAACGTAAATATACCACCCCAAATGCACTCCATATCCATGTCTCCAGCTAATGGACCGCTCGTTTCAGAAAATATGGGTAACGGACGATGGCAATAATAAATGCAGCTAACCCAATAGCAAATAATATTCCTAACGTTTGGAGGAGCTCCAAAACTTGCGTGGTCCCTGCCATGGCATCCTGAAAAGACTGGTGTGCCCAATACTGAGGCAGAAAACGACCAATGGTTTGCATAAAGCCCGGCATCATTTCAAATGGAACCCATAACCCGCTTAACATCGCTCCACCTAGAGCAATGATCTGGGTAATCGCAATTCCCATATTCTCGGTATTTACTGTCAGTGACATCGCGAGTCCAATAGCTGTCACTGTAAACGTAATGAATAAGGACAAAATCAATAATATAATTGGCTCACCTAATGAAACATCATAAACAACTTTTCCAAATAAAAATAACATAATAATCTGAAAAATAACAATAAACATGAACGGAAGCCACTTGCCAAGTAAATAGGAATAGCTTTTAAGCGGTGTGCTTGCAAGTCTAGCTGTCATCCCTCTATCCCTGTCTTTAATAAACACCTGTACCATCGAAATCATAATAAAAAACACAAACATCACAACATATCCCGGAACAATAGACTGAATAACTTCCTGCCTTGTTGCATCGTCGACACCTGCTGTAAATATAGAAATAAATAAAACGGTAAATAGAATAGGCAGAATCAGCATCCAAAAAGCAAGTCCTTTATCCTGTGCATGTTTCTTTAATTCAACGATCAGCATCGCATTCATTCTATTACCTCCCTATTTAATCTCTCAAGTTACTACCGGTTAATCTGAAAAATACATCTTCTAACCGAAGACGAACCAGCTCCAGCCGTTCTACGTCCATATTATTCTCTCTGCTATAGGAAATAATATTTTCCATTGCTGACAACGGTTCTTCTGTATAGATTACAAATGCATCCTTTTCTTGAGAAACCGTACCGTATGGTTCCAGCTGTTCTTGGGAAATACGGTCTGCTTTGATATAAATGGAAGGAACTGCATATTGTTGGAGCAATTCACCTATCTCCCCAATTTCGATCAGTTTTCCTCGATCAAGAAATACAACATAATCACAAAGTTTTTCAACCTCTTCCATATAGTGACTTGCATAGATCACGGTCTTTCCAGTTGTTTTTAATTCTTCAATCATTTGAAAAATATATTGCCGTGACTGAGGATCGATGCCGACAGTCGGTTCATCCATGATAATCAGCTCTGGGTTGTGCATCAATGCACATCCAATATTCAGTCTGCGTTTCATTCCTCCTGAAAAAGTGGATACTTTATCCTTGCCCCTTTCACTAAGACCAATGAGTGCCAGCACCTCTTTTATCCGTTGTTTTAGCCTCCTTCCTTTTAAATTGTATAATCTGCCAAACAACTGTAAATTGCTGGATGCCGAAATGTCTTCCTCTAAAATGATATCCTGTGGAACATAGCCTAATTTCTGTTTTGATTTGTCGGTGATTCGTTTTTCATTCCATTCAATTTTTCCTTCATAATTGCGAACAATGGATGTAATCATTTTAATTAATGTGGATTTCCCTGCACCATTTGGACCGACCAGCCCATAGCAAGTTCCCTCAGGGATGGTAATGGAAACATCTTTTAATGCCTCCGTTTTATCATAATGCTTTGTTACATGATTGATGGTCAGCATATTCACCATCTCCTTTCACTTACATTATAGCACAGAGAATGAAGTGGAGACGGGAAGGAAAGGGATAACATACAAGGTTTAATGTATAAAAAGCTGAAGATTCTACATAAAATATATTTGGATTCTAGAAGTTGATTTTCACATATCGTTTGAAACCCGTCAAAATGATATCCTGCAGAACGTAGATTAATCTCTGCTTTATTTTGTCGGACACTTATTTTCATTAAACATGATTCGTTATTATGGTTCAGCCCATATCAAATATAAAGAACCTGCCATGTAACGCTCCTTCCTAATAAGCTTCACATTAGACTTTTCTACCATTGCAGAAATATCTCTGTTCAGATGGCACCCGACAACCCTTAATGCCAATGGATCGACCATTTTTTGCATCCCTGCCAGAAGTTTATTTGTACTAAAGCCATGCTCCAGCATCAGTATTTTCCCTTCTGGCTTACACCACTTTTGAAACTTATTTAGGACATCGACTGGTTCCTGATAGGCGCAAAAGCTAGTAGAAGATAGGATAGTATCAAAGCTGTCATCGCCAAATACAACCGTCTCCATATCTTTTTGTAAAAATGTCGTTTGAAAAGGATAATTTTTTGCCGCATGCTCTGCGGTTCTCAACATTTCGCGACTAAAATCCACACCTGTCAATTCAATATCGTTGCGATAGAAAGGAAAATTAAGACCAGAACCAATAGCTACTTCCAAAACGTTTCCCTTTGCTTCTTGAAAAATTCGTTGGCGAAACCTATATAACGGATCATTTTTTCGTCGTTTATCGTATTTTTCTGCCTGCTTATCAAACTTTTTAATTAATGATTGGCGATCCATCTCATCCCTCGATTTCCTCTTTATTTAGGCCTTTTTTTATTAATGAAGTCTTGACCGTTATCCTTGAAATTCTGTATCTCTCATTTCTCCATATGATGCTTTGTTCCTTTCTAGCAGATCAAGAATTGCTTTGATTACTTCGACTGGACAATCAATGTGAATACTAGCACGACCGGCAATTTCAAGTATTCGATGTTCTCCATAGGAGACAGAATCAGCCAGCAGCTGGCAAAAAGACAACAGTCGGGCTTCCAGAACCAGACTTATTCAATAGCAACGTCTTAAAAATAACAGTTGCTTTTACATACGACATTTCTGCCAGCTCCCTATTCTTTAATAACAAAATAAGGTGCAAAGCCAATGTAATCGGAAAAGCTAACCAAGGCGATTTTTATAAAGTCTCCCCATACATAGTATCGCCCTTCCATCAATTAGCTTTGCATGGGGCACTACTGGACCCTGACATTCTAATCTTACCTGCCATTTTCATCATCTCCATAGCAATTCAGGATTAACTCCGATTTACTAACAAATAATCTCTTCCCTTGATGAACTATCTGGCCAGTTTGTGTAATAAATAGTATTAGAATCTTTAAATGTCATTTTAACATACAAACACTGGTTTCACACCAATCTGTATATTCAAAAAAAACTGCCAAACTTTATTTTGGCAGGGAACTTGTAGATGTCATCGAGGAATTACCAGTCGATGTCTCTTCTCCCATCACACGGCATTTAGATGATCTAACGTTCGATCCAATTATTTAAATGTAATATAAAATTCAGAAATCGGATGAAGGACTACCTTTCATGCCCTATTATCTTTTTTTCTTAAACAAAACATAATTTTTATCTGAAAATTAAATCAATATAATCGATGTCAAAAATTTAATGGTTGACTTCATAATTATTTTTTATGCAACGCTAGTGATGAATTATAAACAATTAGCTTATAAACATCATAATGACCACAATAAACAAAAGCATTAAGTAGATTTTTGAAAAAAGTTTGTCAGATAATTTTTGAGCCCAAGACCTTCCAATAGGTACACCAATAAATCCCCCGATTGTAAACCCATTAAATGCAGGTAAGTATATAAACCCTAGCGCTGACGAAGGCATCTCACCTATCTGCATTCCTGTAATTAAATAAGTAAAAGCTCCTACAATAGCAATTGGTAGTCCTAGTGGAGTAGCTAGAGCTACAGCACGTATCATACGCATACCTCTATTTCTCAGATAAGGAATTGTCATTGTACTTCCACCAGTACCTAATAAAGTTGAGACAAATCCAATCCCTATTCCGATAAAAGACGCTGATCTATGTTTGGGCAGACTAAATGTTTGGTCATCAATTTCTCTTGTGAATGATTTTTTAAATAAGTTCGTAATCAAAACGTAAATTAATAATCCAATAAATGCAAACCGAAGGAAATCACTTTCAATTTAGACTGCAAGCACTCCGCCTATTAATGAACCGATTGCAATATATCCTACTAACATTTTAAAGACTGGCCATGTCACATTGCCTTTTTTGGCATGATTATAAGTTGAATTGAATGAACTTATGATCATAACTGCTAATGATGTACCGATAGCAGTATGCATTAAGTATTCGCCAGGAATAGAATCTGGTAAAAATGAAAATAAGATAGGAACTACTACAAATCCACCACCGAAACCAAACATACTCGATAAAATACCAATAATAATACCAATTAATGAAAACATAATAAACGAAAATCCCACTAAAAATCATCTCTCTCTTTACAATTTTAATTAAATATCGTTTCTCGAGTTCTATTAAATTATGTGTAGAGTAATGTTACAGAATCTATCGTGTAGTTTAGTAATTTATACTTCACAAGTGGAACATGAATTGTTGTGACACACACTGAGGGCATTCAAGCATTTTTTTGACGCTTTCCCCGATTAAACAAGAAATGGAAATTGTCAATTCTAAAACACCTGATAATTCATCTAAAATTCCGGAACAAGTGGGAGGCAGGAACCTACTTCCCCTCAGCATGGTTATTATATCAAGTTTGCTTCTTTCAAAAACAGTGCCAGGCACCCAAACAGTTGTGAATTGTTTCGGTGCCTGGCACTTTAAGATAACGTATATCTATTATTTGGGTTACTATGTGTACGCGGAATTTTTTTATTACCTTTCCGTTGCACGATCTCCTGGTTTCACCTTTTCTTTTAGTTTAAAGGAAAGAATGAACCCAAGGAAAGCGGTAAATGCTGCTACAATAAAGGAAACATTTACACCATGAATAATACCACTTACTTGCTCACCCGGGATAGCTGAGGTAGTCATGATGGTAACAAGAACCGCTGTACCGACCGACCCGGCTACTTGGCGGAAGGTGTTATTCATAGCCGTCCCATGCGGAATCAGCTCATTAGGCAACTGGTTCAGCGCCAGCGTTGTCATTGGCATCATAACCATAGCAATCGAAACCATTCGAACACCGTTCATACTTGCCAGATAGGCGAAGCTTGTATCCGCGGATAAATTGGTAAATGCAAAAGTCGTCAATGTTAATAGTAAAAGACCGCCTCGAGCAAGCCATTTCCCTCCAAACTTATCAAAAAGATAACCGGTAATCGGGTTTGAAAACCCCATAATAATTGCGCCGGGTAACAATACAAGTCCAGATTCGAGTGCCGAGAATCCAATCATGTTCTGCATGTATAATGGCAAAATAACATTCGTGCCAATCATGGCGGCGAAGACTACCATTCCAAGTGCAGTTGCTAATGTGAATGTAGCATGTTTGAACACCCTGAATTCGAGAAGCGGCTCTTTCAACTTCAGTTGTCTTGTTATGAACCAGTAGAGTGATAGAATACCAATAATAATGGTTAGTATAACCTGAAGACTAAGCCATCCCGCGTCTCCAGCGACACTGAAACCATATAAAAGTGAACCGAATCCAATCGTCGAAAGAATAACGGATAAAACATCCAGCCTTGGTTTCTTCAATTCTGTCACGTTTTTCAGTAAAAAGTAAGCCGCTATAATGTCTAAAACAGCAATTGGCAGTATAACATAAAACACACTACGCCATGGGAATTGATCAACTAGCCAACCTGAAAGGCTCGGACCGATTGCCGGTGCGAACGCGATAACAAGTCCAAACAACCCCATCGCCGTCCCCCTTCTGTTTACGGGGAAGGTAAGAAATAAAATGGTCTGCATGAGCGGCATCATAATACCAGCTCCTGAAGCTTGTAAGACCCGTCCGACCATTAAAAATGTAAAATCTGGTGAAACTGCTGCAACAAAGGTCCCGATGGAGAACAACCCCATTGCAGTCAAAAACAGCTTACGCGTGGTAAATTTGTCGATTAAAAAAGCCGTAACTGGGATCATAATGCCATTTACCAGCATAAAAACGGACTGCAGCCACTGCGCCGTACTCTCGCTCAAATTAAGATCTCGCATGATAGGTGGCAGTGCAGTTCCAAGAAGTGTCTGATTCAAAATGGTGACAAAAGCACCAGATAATAACACCGCAAAAAGCGGTATTGATTTTTTCCAATCAAATGTTTGCGTGTTTTCCATTATACACCAACTCCCTTATGTTATTTCAGAAAAACGAGTTCTTCCAAGAGTGCCTTATAAGCCTAAATACTCCTTCTATAGCGTCCTATTAAAACTGCGCTCCTATCGTTTTACTTCAGATAGCACCTTAGTACGTTTCTTCATTAATTAAACAAGATAAGAGCCTAGAGGCATCTTATCTTGTAGATAGCTATTATTTATTCAATGCTTCTTCCTATTTAAAGCAACCTGTTCAGCATGATTTTCTGCTTTAATCGTCTTCATTTTTCTAATGAAATAATAACGGTTGAAAAGTGCGAGTGCACAAAAAGAATATCCACATAAAATATCTAAACAAGATAAAAAGATCAGTAATTAATAGAGAAACACCTCTATTTTTTTACCTAACCCACTATAAACTCATTTACCTTGATAGTCAAATAATTAGTTCACCGAATTAATATCATATTTATTATGATATAATGATTTAAAGTCACGGATAAACTATTAAGGAGCGAAGATCGTTGTCTGATATTCTTTTCGATGAGCAAGCAGAGACGCTTATAAAATTACTAAGAAAGTTCAGTACTAGAATGACTTTATTCCAGCAAAATATTGCCCATTCCTTAGGAGTCTTCCATACAGATTTAAAATGTGCCGACATTATCAATGAAACTGGTCCCATTAATCCCAGCGAATTAGCAAAAGAATCAGGTTTAACAACTGGAACAGTTACCACGTTAATTGACCGGTTAGTAGATGCTGGATATGTTACACGACAGCGTGATCCAAATGATCGGAGAAAAGTTTTCATTTGCGCAAATAAAGAAGAACAATCAAAAATTAAGGACCTTTATATACCACTGGCAAAATCAATAGCTCAATTATGTGATCGATACAGTGATGAAGAATTGAAGTCTATTTTTGATTTTATGCACCAAGTCACAAAAATTGTCCAAATCGAGACAGGTCACATGAAAGACGCCGTTGAAAAAGATAAACATTGATAAGATAAACATTGATATTATTCTCTTTTTGTTAAAAACCAAAATCGATTGATTGCAAATTCCCGCAGCAAAGCCGTTACACATCAAGACCGACGTCCAATCCAGAGCAGGTGAAGGCACCACCTTTACCCGAATATTCCCTAACAAAAATGATTTTGTGGCCATTACCGGCATGTGACAAGAATGTCACATGCCGGTTTTAATTGTTAGCTAAATCGAGGGAAAAGATAATGGTCATCCTTTATCATAGGGTTAGGAAGATAGAAGGAGTGAATCAGTGATGATGTTACAAGCAACCAAAATTTATAAAAGCTATGGAAATAAATTTAATAAGCAAGAGGTCTTAAAAGGGATCGATATCAACGTGGGAAAAGGAGAGTTTATCAGTATCATGGGGGCATCCGGATCAGGGAAAACGACACTCTTGAACGTCCTTTCTTCCATTGGTCGGGTGAGTCAGGGAACTATTATCATTCAAGGGAAGGAGCTAACGACCATGAAGGATAAACAGCTGGCCAACTTTCGCAAACATCATTTAAGGTTTATCTTTCAGGAATATAATCTGCTGGATACACTGACAGTGAAAGAGAATATACTCCTTCCACTGTCGATTAATAGTGTATCGAAAAAAGAAGCAAACCAAACATTCGAGCAAGTGGCAAAGGAATTGGGAATTTATGATATTCGTGATAAATATCCAAACGAACTTTCAGGAGGGCAAAAACAGCGCACTTCAGCAGCTCGTGCATTTATCCATAAACCGAGTATCATTTTTGCTGATGAACCGACAGGAGCGCTGGATTCCAAATCGGCATCAGACTTATTAAATAAATTAAACAATTTAAACGAAACCCGTGAAGCCACTATTGTGATGGTTACCCACGATCCTGTCGCAGCGAGCTACTCGGAACGGGTGACTTTTATCAAAGATGGAAGCATTTATACACAGGCCTATAAAGGTGTTGGAACAAGGAAGGCCTTTTTGAAAGACATCATGAAAATACAAGGTGTTCTAGGTGGGGTACACGATGAGCATTAATCGATTAATTTGGCAAAGTTTAAAGAAAAATATCCGAAACTATTATTTATATGTGTTCGCACTCGTTTTTAGTGTGGCGTTGTACTTTTCGTTTGTTACGTTGCAGTATGATCCCGCTCTTGATGAAAAAACCAGTACGGTAAAAGGAGCAGCAGGTCTTTATGCCGGATCCGTTTTATTAATCGTGATTGTTGCTGTGTTCCTATTATACGCAAACACCTTATTCATCAAACGCAGAAGTAAAGAAATTGGCTTATTCCAGCTAATCGGTATGACTAAGGGAAATATCTTTCGCATTTTGAGCCTGGAAAACCTCACATTATATATTGGATCTGTCATTATCGGGGTTTTTTGCGGATTTGCTGTGTCAAAATTCATTAAAATGATGTTATTTAAGATTACCGGTATCAATCAGGTTGCTACACTCGACTTTTCCGCGATAGCGCTATTTCAGACGCTGCTTGTGTTTTTCATTACTTACTTGTTTATTATGCTAATGAACTATTTGTTTATAAAAAGGCAAAGCGTTCTTTCTCTGTTTCAGGCAAGGTCCAAAACAGAGAGCACTAGAAAAAGACTATCGATGATTCAGGTGCTGATCGGAATCTTTGGTATTGGACTGATTGGTCTAGGCTATTATTTATCCACCATATTATTTGGTAGTGATAACGTCACATCTGGCCTCTTATTTTTCTTGATGATTGGTATCCTAGGTTCGGTTATTATTGGAACGTACCTGTTCTTCAAGGGATCGGTTAGCTTTATCCTACAGCTTATTCGTAAAAGTAAAGCAGGGTATTTATCGATTAGTGATGTACTGTCCTTATCATCGATCATGTTTCGCATGAAGTCTAACGCCATGCTCCTAACCGTGATTACCACCGTTTCCGCACTTGCGATAGGATTGTTATCACTAACGTATATTTCCTATTATTCCACAGACAAATTAGTTCAAGCAGCTGTGCCAAATGACTTTTCTATTCCCAATCAGGAAGACGCAGATCATTTCACGAAAAAACTGGATCAAAAACATATTAGCTACAAGTCCAACGAGGTTGATTTAATTACTGTAGATGCTAACTTAACAAAGGCATTAAAGCCTGTTTCGAATAGTTCCTTTATTGACCCAACGGATAGTGAAATGACTGTTATCAGTGATCAATCAACGAAAAATATTAACGTTTCATCCGATGAAACGGTCCTTACCGGAGCTGGCACGTCACTACAGGTATTTTCGTTTAACGACGAGGGAAAAATTTCTTTTTCTAACACGGAGGATACCTTTGATGTTCACTTTTCGGAAGTACAAGAGCGATCCATTCTGCCAAGGGCTTTCTTGTTTGGCGGTCCGGCGATTGCGGTGGTTGACGATAGTGTCTATCAGCAATTAGACAAAAACCTAGATTCGGATATCCAGAGTGAATTTGGGAGTACCTATATCGGCATAGATATTACAGATAAGGAGCAGTTACAAGAAGCCGATAGCGTTTTTAAAGAAATGAACTTTGATGAAAAAGATAATCCCATTTATGGTTCGCAGTTAGCGGCTGAGGAACAGCTGAAACAATCTAACGGACTCAACATGTTTATCGTTGGTTTTCTCGGATTAACCTTCCTGATTACATCTGGGTGCATTCTGTACTTTAAACAGATGGATGAAAGTGAAGAGGAGAGGCCCACCTACACGATTTTACGGAAACTTGGCTTTACCCAGGGGGATTTAATACGCAGCATTTGGTATAAACAACTCTTCAATTTCGGCATCCCATTAGTACTCGGTCTGTTGCACAGTTATTTCGCGGTCAAATCCGGCTGGTTTCTATTTGGTACGGAAATGGTGACCCCGACTATCATTGTCATGACCATTTATACTGTTCTGTACTCGATTTTTGCTGTTTTATCTGTGCTTTATTATAAGCGGGTTATCCAAGAGGCATTATAAGAGAACATCCCCCCGCTGCTTTAAAATGTTCCAAAGCAACAAATTCATGTGCTTTTTAATGCATAGGTATTAATTCAAATTTTATACGAAATGGGGTGAAATAATGAAAGGTGTTGCGGGATTTTTATGGTTCTTTTTTGTAATAGCACCGATACTAATGATTATTTTTATAATTATACTTATTTTCCTGGGAGGGGATTGAAATGGATAAAAAAAGCTTCCTTGCTATTTAAGGTTTAGTTTAGTGTTTCATAAAGCTGACCCTATCGGACAGAAGATATGAAACTATCCAGGAAACCACCCTTATGAATAAATTCCAAGAAAAATAGATGCGGCTAGTGTTAAGGATGTATTGTTGAATCTATTCAATATCAAGGTTCGCCACAGCTGTGCCACGAAGAATAAAAAGGCCCTAAAAACCCTGTGTTATCAAGGTGTTTAGGGCTCCTGTTATTATTCCCACTCAATCGTAGCAGGCGGCTTACTCGTCACATCATACACCACACGGTTTATATGAACTACTTCATTAACCATCCTTGTAGATATTCTTTCTAAAACATCCCACGGAATTCGCGCCCAATCAGACGTCATGCCATCAATTGACGTTACCGCACGAATGCCAATCGTGTAATCATACGTCCGGGCATCACCCATGACGCCAACACTGCGAATATCCGGCAGCACGGTAAAGTATTGCCAGATGTCACGTTCTAATCCTGCTTTGGCTATTTCGTCACGCAGAATCGCATCGGATTCACGGACGATGGCAAGTTTGTCTTCGTCTACCGCTCCCAGCACACGAATAGCTAACCCTGGGCCTGGGAAAGGTTGGCGCCAAACAATATGTTCAGGTATGCCGAGCTGCAGGCCGAGTTCACGAACTTCATCCTTAAACAATGTGTTCAACGGCTCAATTAATTCAAATTGCATATCTTCCGGAAGACCGCCAACATTATGGTGCGACTTGATCGTTTGTGCTGTCTCTGTCCCGCTTTCAATGACGTCCGTATATAGCGTTCCTTGAGCGAGAAAATCAATATCGGTTAATTTAGCTGCTTCATCGTCAAAAACATAAATAAATTCATTGCCAATGATCTTTCGTTTTTTCTCCGGATCGCTGACTCCTGCTAATTTGCTCAAAAAGCGTTTTTGGGCATCAATTTTGATAATATTCATGTGGAATCCTTCACCCAGTGTTTTCATAACATCGTCCGCTTCATTCTTGCGGAGTAGTCCATGATCGACAAAAATACATGTGAGCTGATCACCGATTGCTTGATGAATCAGGGCCGCTACTACTGACGAATCAACCCCGCCACTTAAAGCGCAAAGAACCTTGCGATCGCCAACCTGTTCCTTGATTTTCGCTGTTTCCAACTCGATAAAGTTTTCAATAGTCCAGTCTCCAGTACACTTGCAGACCGCAAAGACAAACTGCTTCAATACGTGATTGCCATATTCCGTATGGCGAACTTCCGGGTGGAATTGCACTCCATATAATTGGTTATCCGGGTTACTCATCGCTGCAATTGGCGTGGATGGACTAGTCGCATCCGTTTGGAAGTTTTCTGGTACTTCTATCACCTTATCTCCATGGCTCATCCAGACTGTCTGCTTAGCAGGGGTATCTTGGAACAGCAAGGGTTCACGGCTTAAGTCAATAAGTGCTTTGCCATATTCCCGGTCCTTTGCCTTTTCTACCTTTCCACCGAAATGTAATGTCATTAATTGCATGCCATAGCAAATACCCAAGACGGGGATATCCAGCTCGAAAATTTTCTCATCACAGCGGAAACTATTTTCATCATATACACTGTGCGGGCCACCGGATAAAATAATGCCTGCTGGATTCATTTGTTTAATTTCATCCGCTGTCAATTTATGCGAATGGAGTTCACTGTACACGCCAAACTCTCGAATACGCCTCGTGATCAGCTGATTGTATTGACTGCCAAAATCTAATACTAAAATCATTTCGTTGTTATCCATGTTTCCACTCCTACCTTTTTATGCGGGTGCTATTGCGGGTTATACCTAATATCCAGTACAGGTTCACGTTAAACTAATGTAATATGGCTGTCTTTCATATTGATGCCGGATTTAGTTGCAGGTCATGTTCTCGCCCGTTCCAATCGGGGGCTCGTTCGTTTTCGGCTTGCTCCTGCATGTTTTGATCAGGCTTTCGCACGTTTCGATCAGGGGCTCGCTCGTTTTCAGGCAAACAATATCGAATCCGGTATGCCCTCCTTATACAAAAAAACCGAATTTCCACCTAGCGCAACAAACAAGCTGCAAAAAGGCAGAAATCCAGGTTCAGTAAACGAAGCCTATCGATATTCCGCCTTCATAGTCAGGGCTTTTACGGCGCCCCGGTAGATACTTTCTGGACCATATAACCAGAGGATATACGAAAGCATATAAAATTTCCTATTGTTTTCTTTATCTCATGCTGAAAGGCCGCGTGGGGCTTCAGCACATATCCTATTTTATTCTACTAACATCCACCACCATGGTCAAGCCATTATCCGGTTAATTAAATTTTTCCATAATTGGTGAAGGTGATGCATGTCGTTTGGATCCGTCTGTTCATGGTATAACAGTTGTTCATAATAATCGGTAAGCGTGCGCATGTCGTCTGTTTCATACCGCTTATCGATCCACTCGGCATACTCGCGAAGTGTTTGTCCAGTTTCTAAGGGGAGCCCCTTATGCTTTAATAGCTTTAATAAATGATGATAGGCATCCTGGAACGTTTTTGGATCCGGACTGCGGGTAAGTTTCCGGGATACGACTTTTGTTTTTAACCAAAAACGCAGCACGTAAAGGACAACGGCTATTATTATTACGGAAATACTCCCTATCCCGATAGACCACCATTTTATATGGGATTCTGAAGCAGCTGCATGATTATCGGTTTCATCTGTTGCTTGATTGTCCGTTTCCTTTTCGGGTTCTATTTGGTCGCTTTCCTGTTCAGGCGGCTCTTCCGTTTCCTCTTGCTCATCCACATCATCATTCTGATCCACATTTTCATGGAAATCACCTAAATTAGAAAACCCTTGCGTCGGCTCAAACGGTACCCAGCCAGATCCAGGAAAATATACCTCCACCCATGAGTGGGCGTTGGCACTTGTCACCTCATATAAATCATACGTATTATTGTCATCATCGATATAGTCCGAAACCTGTTCCCCGCTGGTAAAACCTTTCGCCCACCGCGCAGGAATTTCCAGCGTTCGCAGCATCACAACCATCGTAGTTGAATAGTTATCACAATACCCTTTTTTGGAGTCATATAAGAACTGATCCACGTAATCTTGATTCTCTTTTGGAACCGGCACATCGCTTGTTTGATACGTAAACCCGTTTTGACCAAAATACGTTTCAATCGCCCGTGCTTTATCATACCGGGTATCCTTTCCCGCTGTTATTTCTTTAGCTAACTCACCGACACGTTCAGGTAACGATTCCGGCAGCTGCGTATATCGTTCCTTCACCTCGGCAGGATCTCCCGTTGATTGGTTACGCAATTGATCAATGGCAAACGACGGATAATCAAAGGTAATGGTATAGTTGCTTAGACTGACATCCTTTTTGTTCACCTGAGTCCGAATAGAACCGGAATGCTCATCAAGTAAAAAATCTGCATCTGATTGCGCGTTGACCTGACGAATGCCATATGGATAGAGTAACTTGACGATATTGGTATTTCCCTGAAACGTGACAATATTTTGCTGCCGCTCGGTTTCGACATCGTCAGCGAACGTTTTCAGCTGTAACGATTTTGGTGATTGCGTTACATATTCAGCAGGTTGTGATTGTTCCCAGCCCTTACCAGTGTAAAGGTCTTTGGTTTCAATTCGCCAATAATGTTCTTGGTTCATGGCCGCTTGAAAAACAGGGGTGTAATCCTGTACAAATGAGCCGCCAAGCTGGGAATCATCTTCTCCATAACCAACCTTGTGCGTACCCAAATGATCCCCCGAATAGCCTGTCTTGTTTGCAGCACTTTGAAAAAATGGTACCGGATCTGGCCATCTTGGATCAAACTTTGGCGCTGCATACCCGATGAACGTGGCAAACAGGACGACAGCAATAAGCGGCAGCGCCCATACAGCTGATTTTTTAAGCCAGGTAAACCGAATCGATTCACTATCCATTAATTTAAACATGTTAGCAAGTCCAAAGGCTAAAAACGAGATGATAAAGGTTCTTACAATGGATCCATCTGCTTCATATATGGTAAATGTATCCAATACGGTCACATAGACAATTGTTAATAACACAAACAGGAAAATTCGCTTCATGACGATAAACCAATAATACAGCAGATAGCTCATCAACCAGATCAGCAGCAGGAATAAGAAGCTGCGAAACAGGGGTGTCAGTTCATACCAATTCTGATGAACCAGCGATTGAACGTTAGCTGTCATTTCCAGGGAAAATTGCTGGACCCATGCCATGCTTAGAAATCCGTACGGCATAAATAACATATGGATAATAAACAGCATGGCAAGACCCTTTAACAAAAAGGACAGCCACCATTTCATTTGCAGCAGTGAAATCATAAAACAAAATGCTGCATAGACAATAAAAACAGGCAAATCATTGGTGTCGGTAATTTGCTGGACTGGATAAAGCCACTCCAATAGTAAAAGAAATCCTAATAAATATAAGATCGAGGTATAGAAAAATGGGATAATCTGCTTATCAGCATTCGTATTCATCCTAGACTCACCTCGATTGTATGCTGGATTAATTGCTTTTTGGTTAGCACGTTCACGATAATACCATGAAAACGTAATTCCTTAATCACATGTTGCTGGTAGTCGATCATGTCACTTGCAGGTGGAACCAGGTGCACAATGACCTGCTTTGACCGCTTCCTTAGCTGCTTCACTGCATCTTTTCGTTTATCATCCAAACGCGTTGTCACCAGCATTACAAGACTTCCATTCGGGATAGTTGCTGCAGCCTTTCGTATTTCCAGTGCAAACGGAGTGGTCCCATTCGGTTGAATGCGTGTTAAATACTGCAGCAGCCGCTCCATTTCGTACGGATTTTGATCGATTGCAAATTGTGCCAATTGTTCCGCGATGGAGAGGAAGCTTGTTTTCGTGGATTGTTTTCTCAACGCTTCCATGATCGACAAGCTTAACTCGAGTGCCGCTTCATATGCTAATAAATTGATGTTGTCATCATAACAGCTGTCCAAAATCACGACCGCGTCGGTACTCTTCTCCTGTTCGAATTCTTTTGTCATCATCGTATGCTTCTTTGCAGTTTGCTTCCAATCAATCCAGGAAAACTTATCCCCTGGCAAATATTCGCGAATCCCTGTCGCCACATTGGTAGATTTTATGTTCAGCGCATTGGATGATACAGAACCCTGATGAAAGCTATCGACCCGTTCTTTTAATATGATCGGACGCAGGTTGGGATAGGCAACAAGCTGATCCGGCGCGTGAAATAAATGTGTTTTTTGCACAAACCCAAATAGATCGCCCGTTTTTACCCGGAGTGTCTGAAGGTGATGCTCTCCCCTTGGAACGCCATCGATTTGATAGGTTAACGTTACAAGACGTTTAAATCCGGGAAATACCACCTGTTTCATCATCCGATTAAACTGTACTTTCTCCGGGTGCTCCAAGTCATGATACTTTTCCAGTCGTGTATCGAATTGATTTAGTGAAGACGGAAAAATCTCCTCACAAACACAATAGTATAGCGGATATGGAAATGCCCGCTTTAACTTTACTGTCACGGTAATGCTATCACCAGCATGTACGATATGGCGTGATACCATCCTAGTAACCTGCCATCTATTAATCGGATAAAAGAGTAATCCCAGATGATAGATAAAAATCGGCAAATAACTAAAAAATAAAAACCAGCTGACAAAACCACCTTGAAACATCGCATAGGAAAATAATGCACCTAAGAGGATAAGAATAAACAGAAGCTTGCCGATAAAGCCAGCGATTCGATTCATTGCTTAAATTCCTTTCGAATCGGGACTTCAGATTGGTTAATGATTGTTTCAAGCACCCGCTCACTTGTCAACCCATCATACTTGGCTTCTGAGGTTAGCAGGATCCGGTGTGAAAATACATATGGCGCCAAGTACTTTACATCGTCAGGGATGACATAATCCCGGGAATAAATATAGGCATACGCCTTTGCTGCTTTCATTAGGGCAATGGATGCACGCGGACTTGTTCCAAGATAAACGGCTGGGTGCTTTCTTGTGCCTATTGCGATGTTAACGATGTAACGCTGGATCGTTTCATCTATGTATACAGCTTTTACTTCCTCCTGAACCTCCATTAATTGCTCCCGGTTCATGACCGCCGTGATCTGCTCAAGCGGGTGAATAGTAGCGGTACGTTCAAGCATGCTTACCTCTTCTTCTGGAGTTGGATATCCCATCCTTAATTTTAGCAAAAAGCGGTCTAATTGGGCTTCCGGCAGTGGATAGGTTCCTTCATATTCGATTGGATTTTGCGTCGCCATTACAAAAAAAGGCCGCTTCAATGGAATGGTATTGCCATCAACAGTTACATTGTGCTCTTCCATCCCCTCCAAAAGCGAGCTCTGCGTTTTTGGCGATGTCCGGTTAATTTCGTCCGCCAGCACAATATTACCAAGGATCGGACCGGGCCGGAACTCAAATTCCATTTCTTTCGGATTATAAATAGAGACGCCTGTCACATCAGACGGCAATAAATCAGGAGTAAATTGAATTCGTCTAAAATCACAATCCAATGATTTCGCAAGGGTGCGAACAAGCATTGTTTTACCCACTCCGGGAACATCTTCCAGCAGTACATGTCCTCCGGCAAGCAGTGCAACCAGACTTAGCGTCGCCTCCCACTGCTTTCCAATCATAACTCTATTAATATTGGATAATACCTTTTCTATCTTTTCATTATAAGCAATTGGTTCATGCATGGTGGTAAGCTCCCTTCCTAACAACGCTCCATCCCTAACTATACTAGAAAAATATGGGGAAGTAAAAGCACAATAATAGGTAGTTTTAGAGTATTGTAACGGTTTAAAAACTAGTCTTACCAGCTGTGTGAATTTTATACTTTTTATGTGGTGAAATAGGGGGGCTGGGCGGCCCCCCTCGATCGCTCTGCTCGAGTTTTCGATCGCTCAGCCCGAGTTCTCGATCGCTCTGCTTGAGTTTTCGATCGACCGGCTGTATCCCATGATCCCAATCAATTATGCAACCACTCATGGGTCCTCATCAACCCCCTTTTCGTCCTCTTTCCACGGTGGATCGCCAAATTGATGCAGCTTTCGGTTCATTTTATAAATAACAAACGGCACCAGGAATGCAAAAATAGTATATACGATAACAATTGGTTCCGGTAATAAGCCTAAAAAGTGTGTCCACATGACACCATCCCTTTATTTTTTCTTCGTTTTATTAACATTACCCGTTGTTCGGATTCTACTCGTTACATTCACATGGAACGTCACATCCGTAAAATAATTTTCCCCATGATCCCAGTCGTCTTTCATTTGCTGCCATTGGTCATAATGCCGTTCCTTCAACATCTTGCCAATGCCAAAGATATCGGTTTCCAATTCCTCCTGCGCTTTATGGATCGTTTGCTCCGCTATTTTTTTGATTTCTTCGGACACTTGTTTTTCAATCTCTCTTACCGTACCACCCTGGAATAGATTCTGCGTACCAAATGTTTCCGAAATGACCCCGCTCGTATCAATATTCACTTGAACATCCATATGCCTGATATCATCGGTGTTCAGCTTGATCTTGCTGTTAGCCTTTTCCAGTTCATACGTAATGTTTTTCTTGTGAATGGCGATCTTAATAACACCTTCTTGGGCCTTCCCCGTAATTAAATTTAGCCCTTTGGCATCCAATCCATTAAGCGAACCAATCATTTGATTGTTGTAGCCTTTAAAAACCGCAGCACCCTTTGACTCCATACTTTTTTCCTTCGGTATGATTTGGGGAAGAACATAGCTCAGCTTATTCATTAAATTTTCATGGACAGTACCGATTTTGACCGGCTCGATTTCCGATGCATTGGTAAAGCTATTTTCCATAATCGAGTCAAGATAGATAATTGGGATTTTTTCACTTTCCGGTTTCGTATTTAAGACATCGCTTGCTTTTCCATCGGTGACGACAACCTTAATGCTTCTGCGCATTTCCGGATTACGCAAAAATATATCCATTACCTTACCAAATAGGTAAGGGCGCTCGGCAACATTGTTGGAAATAACGACGACTTTCTCATGTTCGTAAAATGGGATGCGGCTCGTTTGATCAGCCATTTTTCGTGATATGTCAAACATGCTATCGCCTGATGCCGTTAGATTATCAAATGCTTGCGTATCCCCTCCGCCTTCGGATGGCGTACCAATTCCCGCCGGCACCACAAATTGATGGGTTAAGGTTAATTCTTGTGTTTCATTTTCCTTGCTTCCTGCCAAATCAATCCCAGATCCAACAATAAATCCACGCTGCTCAATTTCTACCTGATCCCAGCATCCAGTCAATACCAATGTAACTGCAATGAATAGGTGAAACAATCCGACTCGTTTTATCATTTCTTTTTCACCTTCCTTACCTTAGCAATGATAGCAAGTATGATGGTGATAAATGTTGTATAACCAATAGCGAAATAGCCGAAATAATTTGCCATTGTGGTAACGTTGATTAAATCCTCTGGGTACATGGCAATGACATAGACAATTGGGGACAAGATGCAAACCAGTGTTATTTTTGATTTGCTTTTAAAAACATTGCCAAGTGCCAGCACCGCAATATCCAATGCCATCACCGCAGTGTTGAAAATAGCCATTATCCAAATTACGAAAAAGATCGATTCAAATCGTTCAAAGAATCCCCCAGGAATGTCTACTTCCTTAGCCAATTCAATTACAGGAAAAATTAAATTTGATGTGACTGAGTTGCCAAATACACCAATACTGGTAATGTATAAAACAATATAAAGCACGACCGGGATACACGTCCCGATCACGACCGACCGGGGCACCTTTTTTGGTTTTTCTACAAGTGAAGTATAAAAAAGAATAATCCCAAGCCCCATATACGAAATTGTTCCAGTCCCCAATCCCCTTGCATATCCTTCAAAACTTGTTTCAAAAACCGGCAGTAAATTTTCCACAGAAAACCAGCCGATATTTAAAACAACTACCGCCAAGGCAATAAATAGAATGATTGGCAAGAACATCATATTTAACCGGAAGATTCCCGCCCTTGAACCGGAAACTGCATAAACAACAACAAGCAAAAAGGCCAGTGATAAAGCCTCAACCGGGGTACGGTCAAATAAATACTGCTTAGCAATATCCGATATTTCGCGAACCTCTAACGCTGCTAGTCCCAGAGAGATAGCAATAAAAATAAACGTTACAATGATCGCAATTGGTTTGGAAACAAGTTTTGACGAATAGGAAACAAATGATTGACGCGGAAAACTCGTTGCCAGACGAGCCATTAACCAAGCAATAAAAATAATGATGCTTCCACTAATCGCGATTGATATCCAACCATCCGCACCAACTGTATCGCCAGCTAAATCCCTTGGCAACGAGAGGATACCAACATCGATCAGAATGGAGGAGATCGCAATTAGGATTTCCCGGTGACTAATTTTTTCGTCGCCATACTCAAACCATTTCATGATCCGTTGTCTCCTTTATTTCCCTTATTTTCCTTTCCTTCTTTATAGGTATTATTTCCAGATCGAACGTCTTTCGTTTTTAAGTATTCTGGGCGTTTCGTTAAAACCTGGACCGGTGCACGAAACACGAGGTCCTTCCAATCCGAAAGAAAGCTTGGTGCAAAAGGAGTGGAGAAAGGTACACCAATACTTTTCAAGTTAACGATATGAACATTTACGATAATGTACGTGAGGATAATTCCATACAAGCCAAATATTGCAGCAGAAAACATCATCCCAAAGCGAATGAGGCGAAATGCAATGGAGACACTGTACTCTGGCATGGAAAACGATGCGATTGCTGTGAGTGCCACAACGATAACCATCACCGGGCTGACAATGCCTGCTTGAACCGCAGCCTCGCCAATAACAAGCCCACCAACAATCCCAATCGTATCACCAATCGTTTTCGGCAATCGGGCACCTGCTTCCCGTAGCAGTTCCATTGTTACCCCCATTAATAATGCCTCTACAAAGGCGGGAAAGGGTACTCCTTCCCGGGAAGCAGCAATGGAAAAAGCCAGTTTAGAGGGAAGCATACCCTGGTGAAACGAAACAAGGGCAACAAATAACGCCGGAGCAAACATCGCGATAAACGCAGCCACATACCGCAATACCCGAAGCAATGTCCCTACTGCCCAGCGCTCATAATAATCTTCCGGGGTTTGCAATGCGTCACCAATATTGAACGGCATAATTAGTACGAGAGGGGTGCCATCTAGTAAAATGGCTACTTTCCCCTGCAACAGTGCGATAGCCACTTTATCCGGGCGTTCCGTATTGGTGATTTGCGGAAAAGGAGATAAGTAACTATCCTCTATCCACTGCTCAATATATCCCGATTCTGGCGCATCATCCATATCAATCGTCTTCAGTCGACGATTCACTTCCTTGATTAAATCCGGGTGGGTTACCCCTTCGATATATGTAACAACCAAATCCTTTTTGGAACGCTGTCCAACCTTTTGGGTTTTAAAACGCAGATTGGGATCACGAATATACCGTCTGATCAACACCATGTTGGTGCGCAGATTTTCAACAAAGCCCTCTCGCGGCCCACGGATAACCGGCTCGGTTTGCGGTTCTTCAATCGCCCGTGTTTCCCAACCTTTTGTATCCATGATAAGAACATCATCGATCCCATCCAGGAAAAAAACCGTGCTTCCATACAGAATGGCATCAATCA
This sequence comes from Lentibacillus songyuanensis, assembly GCF_039548255.1. Taxonomy (NCBI): domain Bacteria; kingdom Bacillati; phylum Bacillota; class Bacilli; order Caryophanales; family Bacillaceae; genus Lentibacillus; species Lentibacillus songyuanensis. The sequence continues at coordinate 42,237 of NZ_JBCLVH010000017.1, read as the reverse complement.
CATCATCCATCGTATGTCCTTTTTCAATATCGCTGGAGGAGATCATTTCCTGATAAATGGTTTCAAACAGTGCTTTTGTGTTATGGGGTAATTCCTTTCGTTCCGTTACACCTTGAATCCGCAAGATAATACTGTTATGTACTTCAGCTGTATCGACCAGTCCATCAATACAAACAACGGCTCCTTTGTGCGCCGTGTTACGAACGGAAAAGGTACGGATAATTAAGTCATTCGGCTTCTGCAGCATTGCTTTAATATTTTCTGTATTTTTATCAAGCTGCTTAACCAGTTCAGTAGTATTTTCATCTTTTTTATATTTCTGTTTATCTTGTTTTTTTCGCCTGAATGAAAAACCCATTGGCTATCTCCTCTCTTTGCTGTAAAACGAGAAGTCGTTTCCCTTTGGTTTCCCATTTACCGGACTTTTTATACGGGCATTCCGGACGATGAAAAGGCTGTATAAACAGAGGGATATTCGGCAGACTAAGAACAAAGATGCAAACAGTTGAATGCAAACTAAACTAAGTTCAGTGAATGATGACATTGACTCAACTATGAAAACTAAAAAATAAATTAACATTCCTGCCATTCAAGGAGGTAAGCAGTTATATGGATACAAACGTCAAATTAACATCAGCTGAACTCGCTAATATCTGGGGGGCCTATCAAAATGCCAGTATTACCTCAAAGGTACTGCTCTATTTTCAACATATCGTGGAGGATAAGGAAATAGAGGCCATCGTTCAGGAAGCATGCTCCTTGCAAGAATCCCATTTACAATCGCTTATGAAACTATTTCAAGCCGAGAATCTTCCTATCCCGATTGGATTCACCAATAAGGATGTGAATACGGACGCTCCAAGGCTTTATACGGATAGCTTCCTTTTACAATATACCGTGCAAATGGGAATGCTTGGCATGTCCTCTTTTACCCAAGCCATTAATTCAGTAACAAGAAAAGACATTTATCAGTTTTTCATGGAAGGGTTCCAAAATTATAATGCACTGCATCAAAATGCATTGTCAGTTGCGTTGGCAAAAGGTATCCAAAGCAAGGCTCCAACCATACCCGAGCCGAATAAAGTTGACTTTGTGAAAAAACAAAGCTTCCTTAATGGATGGCTAGGGGAACGACGACCGTTGACTGCTTTGGAAATTGCCAATTTATTTTCCAATATTTCTCACAACAATTTGGGAATTGCGACGCTCACCGGCTTTCGTCAAGTATCAAAAAACAAACAAGTGACTGATTATATTACCCGTGGAATTAATATTGCGAAGAAGCACGCAGATATATTCAGTACTTTTTTAAAGAAAGGAGACGTTCCTGCACCCGCAGGATCAGAATCATTAGTGACGGATGTAAATAGCGTAGCACCATTTTCTGATAAGCTAATGATGACACATGTTACAGCAATGATCACGATCGGGATTACCTTCTACGGAATAAGCATTTCCACCAATATCAGACGTGATTTAGCAGCAGCCTATGCACGACTAAGTGCGGAAATCGGCTTATATTCAGAGGACGGGGCGAACATCTTGATCGATAACGAATGGCTGGAAGAACCTCCCAAAATGGTGGATCGAGGAGACTTGGCAAAATAATGCCAGCAGCTATGAGCACAAGTCGAACTGGAAACAGCAGGATTACAGCAAATGCCTGCATGGTGGATTCAGGCAGTGAATGAATCAAAGAAGGGAATGGAAATGATGACAAATACTTCGGAGCATATAGAAGAGCTAACGGCTGCGGAAATCTCCGGCCTTTGGACATCTTACCAGAATAATACCATGATGATTTGCGGAATACGCTACTTTTTGCAACATACAGATGATGCGGATATTAGGGGTATACTAGAGGAATTTTTAACGTTTTCAGAGAAGCAAAAAAAAGAAATAATAGAAATTTTGACAGTGGAAGATTATCCAATTCCACAAGGGTTTTCAGAAAATGATGTTCATCTAGACGCACCACGACTCTTTTCCGATCGAATTTACCTGGAACTGATGTTGAATGTTGGCAATTTCAATACAGCCATTTTTGGATTGGCTATGACCCAGGTGGAACGGGATGATATCATTCACTTTTATGCTGACACCCTGGATAAAACCCAGCACTTGTACAAAAAAACAAAAGATATTGCCAAAGAAAAAGGAATTTATATTGGCTATCCAAAAATTCCAAAAGCAAAAGAAATTGAGTTTGTAACCAAGGATAGTTTTTTGACCGGCTGGTTTGGTGAAAAACGGCCATTACTAGGTGTGGAAATTACCGCATTGGTCTTAAACACCCGGCGTAATGCCCTTGGACAAGCACTTATTGCCGGATTTTCCCAAGTTGCCAATGCCAAAGAGGTCCGTAAGTTTTTCGAAAAGGGGCGGGATATTGCAGGGAAACAGTTAGAGACATTTTCAAAAATCTTAAGTGACGATTATATTCCTGATGGCTCACGCATCTTAACATCAGAGGTAACCAATTCAACAGTCGCTCCGTTTTCCGATAAGCTTATGATGTTTCTAATAACGACGTTGATTGCATCAGGGATGGGGCAATACGGCTCTTCCATGTCCATTAGCCCAAGGCATGATTTGGGGGCGATGTATGCACAGCAAATAGCGGAGGTAGGCAAGTACGCCAATAAAGGGGCTAATATCCTGATTGAACACGGTTGGATGGAACAACCGCCAATAGCAGCGAATCGTAAAGATTTGGCTAAATAGGTCGTGACGATGCAAACGACAAACAGTAATGCTCAAAGCAAAAAATTGGAAATGTTGCTATGGAGTATCGCTTTTCCCGGATTTGGCCAATTACTGAACTCCCGCTATTTCAAAGGTATACTGTTTATTGCTTTGGAATTTGTAACCAACTGCTTTGGGCATTTCAATACGGTTATCGTACTAAGCTATAATGGAAAAATACAGGAAGCTGTTGCACAAACCAATTATCAATGGCTCATGTTTTATCCTTGTCTTTATTTCTTTGCCATGTGGGATGCATATCGCGATGCTGGCGGCGGAGAAAAGCCTTATTCCTTTATGCCTTTTGCATTCTCCGCTTATTTCGTCACACTAGGGTTGATCTTCTCTGCTCAGCTTAAACTATTTGGCGTTTTATTGGGTCCCATGTGGCTGCCAATTCTTTTCCTTCCATTTGGTCTGCTCGTTGGCTTTTTGATACAGTTTATATTGCTGAAGATAGATGCAAAAAACTCCGGTTAGAGAGGGTCCACTAAAAAGGTAGTGCCCCCTCTTTTCTCATGTGAATATCATTTTTTCTTAACAATGATATGATACAATGAATACATATCAGCACCATTTCATTGGGAGGGAATTTTGCATGCAGGAGCATGAAGAAACACTTTTTAAATCTGGAGCGAACGCAATGAAGAAATTGGAAGGTGTTGGCGGGAAGCTTTATTTAACTGACAAAGCTTTACACCATATTCCTCACAAATTGAACATCCAATCTGCCGAAACATATATCCCATTAGACACAATAACAGAAGTGAAAGCGAAGAATGACTTTGTGCTGTTGCGGAATAAGCTTATTGTTACCACAAAAGATGGGACAATGTATTCTTTCCGTGTTAACCACCGCAAAATATGGATACAAAAACTAAGGCACCATCCATCCTTGCATGATGTATTCATTTCCTGAAGCACACTGGAATGGTTAGTTCTCCCTCACATAGTTACCTCTATTCCGCAAAAAATAGAAGTAAGCCATTGTAAAGGAGAGGCGATATGGATAAACAGCGTGCCCAAGAAATTATGGAATCCTTGCCAATGATCAATGTCCATTATCACGGCATACCAGTGTACATTGAAGCGGTTCATCCCAGCGATGAAACAGCCACCGTTTTTCCACTCGATGAAATGAGCCATACCCAAACTGTAGAATTAAACGGACTTAACGAGAGAACGTTAGGAGAGATGGAACGTAATAAAGTTAATCTTTAAACGGGGGTCAAAACGTGGCGTCCCCTAAGCCTTCTCGCAATACCTTTGTGACCTGCAGCATACAGGATCGAACAAGGGATCTTCATCATGCGACTGACTGCCACTCTTCCACAAACCTTAAAACGGGGATCCTACTGCCGTAAAAAGTAGTAGAATAGTGAAAAAATTAGGCATCCAAAAATTTTTTGGGTGCCTAATCACTTAATTACTTCTTGCCAGCTTCACTTAGATAATTCATCCCGGTCGACTGCTTCGGGTGGTTGCTCCATCCATCCATGATCAATCATGATGTTGGCACCATCTTCTACATATAATGAAACATCCATCATACATCTTGCATACAACGCCCCAATATCCCTTCTCCCATTTAAGGAAACTCCATTCGCATATTCCCTTATTTTCATGGAGAACATATCAATTTTATGAAACATCATTAATTTGTCAGAAAATGTTGGTGTGGTTGAAGTAGTTACCAGATGATCAATTAATGTAGGTGAAGGCAAATGGTTTTCTTTCAGTTTTTTCGAAAGCATGTCTATATGCCTAATATTAATATCTTCTCCACGCCTTAAGAATTTTTTGACCTTTGCATGTTTTGCTCCTTGATTGAAACCAAGAATCAATGCTTTGCTTGTGATATCATTATTTATATTATCGTAGAGATGAGCAACTTCCAGTCCATGCAATGGTCTAACCTTCCCAACATAACCATTTAAAAAACGTTGATTATGAATAAAATCAATCCCTTGAGGTGCCGGCACAGTTGGGGCGTTCATCAATATACCTTTCGATTTTAAAATTGTTTGAACATCCGTTATCAACTGTACCGTTTCTTTAAGTCCCGTGACAAAGAACTCTCTAACGTCTTTTCTTGTCACAATGGAAATAGCAGCACTATAAATACTGAGTCCAGCCTTCGCTAAATATTGTAAGTAGAAAAGATAAAAGTCATCGTAAAATAATCTTGGTGCATTCAGGTTCACATCGTTATCAGTCAATCCTATTGGTATTGGAAAGTTTTCACGGATGAAAATATCTTTCAATTTTTTCATGTACGTATCACTTAGTTCTAAGGCATGTTGCAAGACCTTTTTTATATCTTTATCATCCACATGTTTAAGATAGTAACTAATCACACATTTACCCAGCGTATTACCAACATAAGTAGTCCAGAGTTTGCCCATTTCTGCAGATGACAACGAATCTTCGTAGTTTGATTTCATCCAACGTCTCCCCCCTTTATAACAATAACTTTTGTTATTTCCTGTTTTTTATGCAGAGGAACAAGTGAATAGATGTCCGTTAATCAACTTACCCTCATTTTTGCTTGATTGGAAGTAATGCAGAATAGAATCTTGGTTCACTTGCCTATTTAAGGGAAGAAGAAAATCTATTGAATTTTATTCTCCTCATGTTATAATAAAAGCATTCTAATAAACGCATTCACTCATATAATCTCAGGAATATGGCCTGTAAGTTTCTACCAGTTTGCCGTTAAACAAACTGACTATGAGTAGCAATGATGGAAAAAAACAATAGCGTTTCTTTCCTTTTCCTTTCGATAATAAGCTCGAAGGATCTTGCTCCACTCATAATGAATGGATGCATGGTCCTCGGGCTTTTTATATTGTCTGTGGGCCTAACATACAAATTCGAAAGGGGAACATATCGTTGCAAATACTAAAAGATAAGATTCAACAAGAAGGAAAAGTCCTGTCAGATACGGTACTTAAAGTCGACTCCTTTTTAAATCACCAAATTGATCCTCGGCTGATGAAGGAGATTGGAGAGGAATTTGCTAAACGATTTAACGCTGCAGGCATCACCAAAATTATTTCGATTGAATCGTCAGGTATTGCACCAGCAACAATGGCTGGCCTGATATTAGGTGTTCCAGTTATTTTTGCCCGCAAACGTAAATCATTAACTTTATCTGATAATTTGTATACATCAACAGCCCATTCATACACCAAAAATGACTCAAATGACATTTCGATCTCACAAGATTTTATTCATGCTGATGATACGATCCTCATTATTGATGACTTTTTGGCAAACGGACAAGCAGCACTTGGGTTAATCGATATTGTGGAACAAGCCAACGCAACGCTTGCCGGTATCGGGATTGTTATTGAAAAAGGATTTCAGCCTGGTGGCAAGCTCATTCGCGATCGCGGCATTCGACTTGAGTCGTTAGCTAATATCCGGGCATTGGCCAATGGCAAAGTTGAGTTCTTTGAGGAGGTAAATAAGTAATGAAAGACGCCTTCAAACATACCACCTTAGGAATTCAGCATCTGCTGGCCATGTACGCGGGAGCAGTTATTGTTCCCTTAATTATTGGCGGTACGTTAGGATTTAGTACAACCGATTTAACCTACCTTGTTTCAATCGACATTCTGATGTGTGGGATTGCGACACTGTTACAGATTACCACGAATCGCTTCATAGGTATTGGACTTCCAGTCGTTCTCGGCTGTACCTTTACTGCTGTTGGGCCAATCATTGCCATTGGCAGTGAATTTGGTATATCCGCAATATATGGTTCGGTCATTGCTTCCGGTCTCATTATTATGCTCATCAGCTCACTTTTCGGAAAGCTTGTCCGATTCTTTCCACCAGTTGTAACAGGATCCGTCGTAACGGTTATCGGAATCACGCTTATTCCTGTTGCAGTAGGCAATATGGGTGGCGGTGATGGAGCAAGTGATTTCGGATCCATGTCAAATATTGCCCTTGCATTTGGAACACTTTTATTCATCGTGCTTGTCTATCGCTTTTCTACTGGCTTTATTCGTTCAATCTCTATTTTACTTGGCTTAATTGCCGGCACAATTGCTGCTGTCATCATGGGAAAAGTTGATTTTTCCCCGGTAGCCGATTCGTCTGTTTTCCACATGATCGAGCCTTTCCATTTCGGCTTGCCAACGTTTGAGTGGCCGGCGATCCTGACCATGACCCTGGTTGCCATGGTTTCGCTTGTCGAATCAACCGGTGTATACTTTGCATTAAGTGATATTTGTGAAAAAGATTTGCAGGAACAGGGTCTGGCAAAAGGTTATCGTGCGGAAGGTCTTGCCGCAGTGATCGGGGGAATCTTCAATGCCTTCCCGTACACTACCTTTTCCCAAAATGTCGGCCTAATACAAATGTCCGGGGTTCGTTCACGCAAAATTATCATGCTGACCGGCCTAATGCTTATTGCTCTTGGTTTCCTGCCAAAAGTAGCCGCTCTGGCAACGATTATCCCTGAACCGGTACTAGGTGGTGCTATGATTGCCATGTTCGGCATGATTGTCTCACAGGGAATTAAGATGCTCAGCAGCGTTATTGCCGATTCACAGGAAAACTCCATGATTATTGCCTGTTCAGTTGGAATGGGACTAGGCGTAACAGTAGCACCTGAACTATTTACCAGCCTCCCTTCCAGCGTTCAAATTTTAACCAGCAATGGAATTGTGGCTGGCAGTATAACGGCTATTGGCCTGAACATTGTCTTTCATATGCTGCCATCAAGAAAAAAGAAACGTGCAAAAGCAGCTGTGCTTTTCGAACAAGAAGCTTAATTGCAGAAAAAACCCCGTGAATTTTAAGCAGCGGGGTTTTTTCAACTCATCTAATCCAATTCGATGTTGACAATTCGGCCTGTTTCACGATCCACTTCCACTTCGTATTTCGTGCCTTGATTGGTTACAATCTCCACCTCATAGACTTCAACACCATAATTGGTATCTAATTCTACCTTGACCACCTCGCCTGGTACTTGCTGCAGTGCTATCTGCATTGCATCCTCAATGGTGATTTGCCGGTACCAGCCTGCCTGGTTTTGGTTAATACCATGATAACCATATCCTTGATTTTGCCAATTCGCATACCCGTATGGTGTATTCCACTGATTATTGTACATGCTCGCATCCCCTTTTTAAACCTAAATTAGCTACTCGATTTATGTTATTCATTCGCCTAATTCAGGTGCTAGTTCTTTGGGGAAATAGGTCTTTGCCTACTACTTTTTTGCAATAGCCATCCTGTCCCTCGAAATCTTGAAGTAGGTGTCTTACTGCTCGTCCCGTTAAAAGTAGACAAATGTAACATTTTCAAATCTGTGAATCTCTTGTGGTACAATGGATGGGTACTATTTCTTCATACTACTTTTAGGTGTAGAGACAAAGAAATGTAAACTGCTTCATTTTCAGGAGGCCATTTGTTATGGAAAATACAACTGCAATGCAAAAAAACATCCCAATTTACCGAAGAGCACTTTATACGTTCGGTGCATCGCACTTTCTAAATGATCTCGTAACCACCGGTATGGTTCCAGCACTGATTGTTTTATATAAAGAAGCACTTCATTTAAGTTTTACGGAATCATCATTCATTGTCTTAATATCGTATATCACATCATCTATTTCACAGCCACTATTTGGCATGTTTACGGATCTTAAACCCCGTGTCTGGCTATTTAGCGCCGGGGTTTTCGCTTCTATTGCGGGACTGGCATTAACCGGTATTGCACCATCGTTCGGCTGGTTATTAGTGTTTATTGCGATATCCGGGCTTGGTTCCGGGGCATTCCATCCCGAAGCATCACGAGGTGCTCACCTGGCTTCTGGTACACATAAGGGGTATGCACAAGCGATTTTTCAAGTTGGCGGAAATGCTGGCCAGGCATTTGGGCCATTAATGATCCCATTACTGCTCGTTCACACAGGACTGAAAGGGTTACTCTGGTTATTGCCACTGGCCATTTTATCGATTCCACTTACAACACAGATACTTGGCTGGATGAACAATAAAGTGAAAGCAGCTGCCGCAAATAAAAAAGAAGTGATCGGTCAAAACAATATACCTGGGGCCATTTTATTAATCACAGTGATCATTTTGCGTTCCTGGTGTCAATTAGGTGTCGTCGTATTCCTGCCATTTTATATGACGCACTTATCACTTGCGGCTTCTGAAACATTGAATTTTGTTTTTGTCGGCGCTGGTGCACTCGGAACATTTATTGGCGGTATTTGGTCTGACCGAATCGGATTGAAAGGACTCATGGTAGGATCCATGTTGGTCGCTACACCAGTTGCATTATTGCTGCCGCATGCGAGTGGAATTTGGACCGTATTTGTTCTATTAGTTTTCGGTTTTTCTGTTCTCGCTTCTTTTTCCGTAACTGTCGTTTATATGCAGAAACTGTTGCCAAGGAACATCGCACTCGCTTCCGGATTATCGATTGGTGCCGGAGTTGGTGCCGGGGGAATCGGTTCGGTCTTTATGGGATCGGTTGCTGATTTCTTTGGCGTAAACGTTGTATTTACAATATTATCGTTGTTGCCGCTTATTGGTGCATTGTTATCATTTTTTCTGCCGAATGAACGCCAGCTTGCAAAGAGCTGACATTCGAAGAGGCAGCCATTAAAATACAGGACAGACACTTGCAGAAGGAAAAAAGAAAAGCTTCGGGGTTGTCGTAGAAAAGTAGGGTTCCCTCTATATTAGGGAACCCTACTTTTGAAACAGCTATTTCGCTTCTTTTAAATTTACATGATTCACTGTTTGCTTGTGACCTTCCATAATTGGGTTATCACCAATTACAAAATGAAGCTCATAATCTCCTGTTTTATAAACATAATCCATCTCATCTGTATTAGGCACAGCGAGAATCGCATCCGCTTTGCCAAATTGTTCGTTTAATACGGCAGGTGTGACCCCTCCAAGGTTGTTTTGTCTTTCAACACCTGTACCAAAGTCTCGTATTTCTTTTATAGTATTGTCCTCGTTATAAGCAAAGCCATATCCGGAATTACCCATCTCCCAGTGGTACAAATCAAATTGGCCGTCAACCTCTTGAGGATCACCTAGCTTTTGATGAACGTCTTCCTTTGTACTCTTATTGATTTTGAGCCCGTGAACTTCACTAGGCATTTCCCCGGAATACGCATGATCGTAAATACTATTTACATTCTCCGCCGCCTCTTGGTTCGTAATAGAGGAATGGATACCAGAAATAGCGGTTTCTGGAATATCGGTATTGGAATCAGCAGCAACCGATGATATCCCTGCTCCAGATAATGTAAGACCAACTGCAGTTGCACCGACAAATAAACCTTTTTTAACATTCATTGTATCTCTCCTCCCTACTATTTTACATTCGTCCTGTTCCCGTCCACTATGATTTAAAACATTCCATTTAAAAGCTGAGAATCGACTCATCTCCTTTATCTAGAATAGCTAAATTGCTAGAGAGATCAGGTTTGTTCGGAATTCATATATCCAACGAAGCACAGCTGTATAATCTTTATCGGCCACCTGACCTAATGTTGATTATAAAGTGAAGGTTCAGAAACTAACATCGGTTTTTCTTACAATTTGTGAGTAGAAACTTACAATTCTGTCATGTTTTCATCGTTTAGCGCGTGCATACTGATTTTTTTAATAGAAAAACTATTTTCTCCTTGGTGAAATTAGATGAAATGCTGCTTTTTACGTTTTAATCCTGTTCTCTCTCCATTACTAATTGCATCCGTTGGTTAAATAATGCCGGATATGACAAATAACCCAATAGGAGACTAGAAACAATAGCCGTCGTTAAAAGTAAAAACAGGACCAGTAATTGAAATTGTACAGCTTGTACAGGGTCTGCTCCGGCAATAATTTGCCCGCTCATCATACCTGGTAATTGGACAAGGCCAATCGTTTTCTGGCTTTCAATCGTTGGAATGGTACTTGCTCGAATGGCAGCGATGAGTTGCCTGTGAATTGCCTGTTTCGGTGTGCCACCAAGCAAAAGAATCAATTCTGTCTGGTCCTGATTCGACTCTGCCTCAGACATAAACCGATTAAGAAAAAGAATCGAGAGCACCATGGAGTTTCCAATCATCATCCCGCTGATGGGGATGATATATTGCGCCGTTGCCGGGGTAATTTGAAACCCAAGCAAAATAGCTTGTGTCAGAATTTCTACAAAGACAAACGTAACGACCAGTTTCCAGGTAATTCCTTTTACAAAAGTCCCCTTTTTGCGTGCGTTTTGTGTTGCAGCACCAACCATCAGGATAATCATCAACGTAATATAAGCACGATGCTCGGAATCAAAAACAAACTGCAGGAGGTAGCCAACAATAAGTAATTGAATGATGGAACGGACAGTAGCGATTACTGTATCCTTTTCCAAGCCTAATTTAAAAACTTTGGATAAGACAATTGGGATGAATACAAAAATAAGAGCGATCGATAACGTGAGATAGCTCATTGAACTTCCCCTTTCACAAACCGGCTTATTTTTTCATTTTTAGGGTGATGAAGAAAGCTGCTATCTCCAGTTTCCAACACTTCTCCACCCATCATTGCCCAAGCATCATCACCTACCGCCCGTGCCTGTTCCAGGTTATGCGTGATCCAAATGATTGTCGTACCGTATTCGTGATTGATATTTCGAATCAGCTTTTCCATATCCTGCTTGGAAACCTGATCTAATGACGAGGTGATTTCGTCAAGTAACAGAATATCCGGCTGATTCACCAGTGTACGGGCCACCGATAACTTCTGTCGTTGCCCACCTGATAGTTCTTTCGCATTCCGTTGTAAAATCTTTTCGTCCAGACCCACCATGGTGAGAAATTCCTTTGCCTTCTCATCCGCCAAATGTTTTCCTTGCAATTCTAATGGTAACGCCAGGTTTTTTCGAACACTGCCTGGTAGCATTGTCGCGCTTTGCAACGCCAAACCAACCGTGCGTCGTAATTCTACTGGATCATAGCTATCGATATGTTTATCGTTGATATGAATATCCCCTGAATCTGGTGACAAAAGACCATTGCATAATTTGAATAATGTCGTTTTCCCCGTCCCGGATGGACCCACAACGGTTGTAATGCGGCCTTGTGTAAACTCGCCAGTGATATTCTTTAATATCGGCATATCACCGGCATTGTAGTTCACCTCATTAAATCGGATTGCTGCTTGTTCTTTCGTTACCATATGATTGCTCCTTACTGGTTTCGTCTTTGTGTTTTTATTGTTCCCGTTTATTTTATTTCATGATTCATAATAAAGCAAAAAACCGTCTACGCTAAGGCAGGGACGGTTTGATGAGTGTAGTGTATACAGTTTTCGATCATATCTGCTATGAAATTAACTTATAAAGTGAATCTTCATTCAGTGGGGGGTTCGACATACAAGACGTACTAGTGCAGGCGAAGGCATTTTGAGTAACATCATCTAGAGCTACATAAAACATTGTGATTGCATAGCCTTATTCTTTTGTACTTATAGCATTTATCTAATATAACAGATAATTGTTGTAACCTATATGAGTTTTGATTTGTTCATTACAATAAGCTTGCAAAATACCTTACATTCTGCTTTTTACTATCTCCTGATCGCATTTCGTTTTGAAATAAACATCACACACGATATATCAGAAACAGCAGTGCCTTCATGGACCGAATACAATACGATGTTCATATAGTGTCCTGTCTATACATATTCGTGATATTCGTTGGGATCCTGCCCTTCTACACGGCCGGCTTCCCCTTTATCCAATGAATCAATTGTTTCAATATCCGCAGGGGCTAATTCAAAGTTAGTACTATTGATATTATCTTTTTGATGCATTGGATCACTCGATTTTGGAATAGCAAATACACCGGCCTGGTAGTTCCAGTTTAAAATAATCTGTGCAGGAGTTTTATCGTATTTATCCGCAATTTCTTTGATTGTGGCATTTTTCAGCACGTCATTCAGATAACCTCGACCAAAAGGACTCCAGGCTTCAGTAAGAATACCCCGTTTTTCATCTTCTTCAACCATACGGTTATTATTAAAATACGGATGACGCTCCACCTGGTTTGTAGCTGGAGTCACACCTGTTTCGGCGATAATGTTATCTAGATGTTCCGGTTCAAAGTTAGAAACACCGATGGTTCTGATTAATCCTTGTTTTTGAGCATCCACTAAAGCCTTCCAAGCTTCTACATATTTGCCATCTTTGGGATTCGGCCAATGAATTAAATACTTGTCAAAATATTTTAATCCAGTGCGACGTAACGATTCTTGGATAATGGTAAATGCTTTGTCGTATTCATGGTATGAGCCAGGCAATTTCGCACTGATTAAAATTTCTTCTCTGGGTAGTGCGGATCGACGCACAGCTTCACCGACAATACCTTCATTGTTATAGTTTGTTGAAGTATCGATTAAACGATATCCTGTGTTTAAGGCGTTTAAAATTTCAAATGTACCCTGATCACCGTTAATACCGATTGTGCCTAATCCCACAAGGGGAAGCACTGAGCCATCATTTAGAATAAAACTATTATTATCAATAGTCAAAGTCTCATCTCCTTTAAAATCTTTGTAATGTAAGTTGAGAATGATAGAAAAAGATATTTCGTCACGTCTGCCAATGTGAAACCAACAGACTGTCCTTATCAGACAGAGGTTTCGGTTAAAATAGCTGCCGGTCAATCGTCAAACTCAATCACATTACCAATAGTTCATGTTTTCATCTCTCACTGAGATATCCATAATTATTATACCCAATTTAAAAAATCCTACACCAATCGCTTCAGCAACCGACAGGCAAGAACCAAGTATCCAAAAAATCCTTGGACTACCAGACACCGTTGGAAGTATTTATGATCTATATGGATGTAGGCAGGTTTCTAGCTTAGTTTGACAAACAAAGCCTTTAAATGTTGACAGCTATTAGCTGGTATTGCGGTATTGGAGCTATTATAGGGTCAACTAGTCATTGGACTGGTTGACCTATTTTTCATAGGTTTTATAATTGAGGGAGCCGGGGGAGGACGCTAGCGCCCGCTCATTCCGTAATCCTCTCTTACATAAAGGTCACTTAATTTAGGAAGCAAAGCACCTTTTAATTTAAGGACTCCAAAGCCCAATATAAGCCCATTTAGTTCAGTAATTACTAAATATACTTCCCTTTTGGCAAATTGCCTTAAACAATTTGTGAATAAACTTTTATTATTTCTAATATCGCATAAACCAGATATATCGTTTTCATTGGCCTATCTTATTATGCGCTTCATTTTTGCTTCTCCTTTATCATAACTGTGTTGCTTCACAATCTGGCCCAACAAATGAATACACTCTTATTCAACTGCGCCAGTTAATTGAATAAGCTATTTCCGTTTTTTATAAGTTTGTAATAAGAAAATAAGCCACCAAACCAATAAAATTAATACCCCACAACTACATAACGAGACCAAACCGCACCTTGCTGTAATTGGATAAATAAATGTTCAAATTCATTTAGACCTTCTCCCCTTCCAATACTATTAAAAGACCTAATATCGGAACGGTAATCACAAAAACTATGGAAAGCAAGGACATTACTATATTTCTTTTTCGAATAAGGCTAACTATTACTACCCCTAATGTGATAAACAAAAATAAGTAATATATTATCCAAAACCACCCTGGAAGTGTTTCACCGTACATTTTTACCCCACCTTCCGTAATTCAGTGAAACAACCTATTTCTTCAAAATTAGCACACTTCCATCTACAAGTGTGTTGCCCAATTAAATGGTCCGTTAACGGAATAAAGCTCCTCCTAATATAATTATAACAATTTATCTTTTACATTTACAAAAAATTTATAATTTTCATACTGTTTGCCGTAAATTAAAACACTTTCTATATGCCAAGGTTTTAAATGCTTTCATCAATTTAGGATATATGGCAGGTAAAAATTTTTAACAAGGGTTTTAACATTACCTTTTTTCGACAGAATCATGGGAGTTAATTTGGAGAGTTGTTTTAAACTGCGTGGAGTTGTTATATTCATTGTTTGAAGCATACTTTGTTTTAATTAATTGCATGTGATTGTTTCTTTCTCTTTATTTATGTTACCTTTTTGTTACTTTTTCATAAAAACGGGGTTTGTCGTTAGACAAACCCCGTCATAGCAATCACTATTTAATTTGGATTACATCATGCCCGGCATGCTTTAACCTATAAAACATGAACAAATATAGGTTATAAACCCCACTAAATCAACCTTTTACATTTTAGCTTATCAATGAAAAAGCTGTAAATTAAACCCTAACATGAACAAAACATGAACATTGTACATGTCACCTAATTATATGGCGTGTTGCCTTTTGTATCTACCATTATAACATAAAACATGATATAATATAGGTGTAGCTACAATATTAGGAAAGGGATGTGATAATCATTCCTCCTAAAATTAAAATAACCAGTTATTTTTAACTGGCTTGTTGGTTTATTTTTTAATTCATTATAATTTCTTGTTTGGAAGTCACTGCTTGTGGCTTCTTTTTTTATGCAAGAAAAAGCCGCCCTGTTATAAAGGCGGTTTGTTATTTGTTTAATATAGCATTACCAATGATTGTGATAGTGTAGTTATTTTCATCATCATTAGTGATACTTTCTATTTCATAAATCAATCCCTTATATTTTATCTTCATGTGTGCCTTAATACCTTTCATATAACGGATGATAAAGCGTGATTTTCCCTCATTACCTGCAAGCTTGGCAATGTTAAACTCTCTACCTTTCATGGTTCTAATATCTGCCCATGCCTTAGAAAATAATACTTCTTCTTTATCGTCCGGCAATGGTGAACCTCCCGGCTTTTCCTCAATAATTTCTATGCGGTTCTTAAAGTGATATGATGTTCTATAATCTGCCATTGTTTTTACCTCCTAAATATCATCTAACAAGCTTTTTGGTTCTTCCTCTAGGTAGGCTTTATATTGTTCTTGGTTTGCGCCTACAACATAAGCTGTATTATAGTAAATCTGTCCATTATATATGTCGGCAACCTTTGTACCTACATGAATAAGCTTCCATCCCTTTTCAAGATAACCGTTTGCCCTACTGCCTGCGCCATCATCATCAAATTCTAATGTAAATACAATTCCATTCATTATTTTACCTCCTATAATGCCCTTAAAAATTCTTCATAGTGTTCAAACAAGCCTACATAAGCATCTAGCATTGAAGCTGTTCCATCTATTCGCATTTTTGCTGTTTGCGCCTTAATCGGTACAATATTACCGTTCCTATCTGTTTCCACACCTGTATTAGTTAAGCACCATTTAAGCATAGGATGATTATTATAATTGATTTTCTTAGCTTTCAAATCCTGCCCCATCTGCTGCATAGGCAATGAAAGAGTTCTAGCCCCTTGGATACATCTTTCCATTTTAAAGCCATGCTGTTCCATTTCTTCAACCCAATACCTAGCACTATATGAATCATAATAGATCCATAAAGGTGTAATGCTATATTCTTCTAACATTTCCATGAACCAAGCTGTAATATCACCATAATTGATGGTATTTCCATTACATAAGCGCAACAAGCCCTGTTCATACCATTTATCATAAGGGATTTTATCAATCTGTACCCTTTCATTAAAGCTATCACGTGGAAGCCAATACATCTGATGAATATAGCGTTTTTCTGTTTCCTTATCTACAAATAGAAGTGTAGCGCAACTTAAATCAGTAGTAATGGATAAATCTGCACCACCAATGGCATAACTTCCCTTAAAATCATCAAGATTATAGGTTTCTTCATTGTTTATATCATCAAAAGTAAGCCATGCTGCATTAACGGTATCCCTTATATTAAAATCTTTTGTAAGAAGTCCTCCAAGGTCATTAGGATTGTTTTTTGCCTTGTCAACTTTACGCTTTAAATCATCAAACTTTTTAATGCTGCCTAGTGCAGGATTCGCCTTTTGCCATGCTTCCTGCTCTGTCCATTCTTTCTTTTCATCCAATTCATACATGATAGGTAGAAAGCTATCATCTTGGTACGTTCCATCTACAACATTACAAGCGTATTCGTACATATCATCAAATATATTGCCCCTTGTCGTTCCTGCTGTTGTTATCATTACTAGCAATGGATCTTGTCTTGCTGATTGTGATTGCTTCATAACTTCATACAAATTACGGTCTTGAATAGAATGTAATTCATCAATAACCACAAGGCTGCTGTTCAAGCCATCAAGTGTATTACTGTTCTTGGCAAGTGGCATGAATTTTGACATTGTATGCCCAAAGTACAAATCACTTTTACGCTTGCGTATATGCTTAGAAAGATGCGCTGATTGTTTTATCATATTGTGGGCTTCATCAAATAATATTTTTGCCTGGTCACGTTTGGAAGCAATGCTATATATTTCTGCGCCACCCTCACCATCTGCAATGAACATATAAAGGGCTATTCCTGCCAACATTGTGGATTTTCCGTTCTTACGTGCTACATAGAACATACTTTCTTTAAATCGTCTTATGCCTGTTTCCTTATCAATAAAGCCAAAGAGTGCAGCAATATAAGCCTTTTGAAATAATTCCAATTTAACTGGCTTTCCTGCCCATTCACCCTTAGAATGTCGGCAAAACGTTTCTATAAATTTAATTGGTTTATTAGCCTTGTCCACATCAAATATATACTTCTCTGATTCGTTTATTTCACTTACAAGCCTTTCATATTGCCTATATATCCTTTTAGATACTATTACATCATTGCTTTGTATAGCTTTCCAATATTCAAGAACATAGTTCATTATGCTTTATCCTCTAAGAAGTCAATTAACGGATCTTGAGTATCTTTTTCATCTGCTACTGGCAATAGGTCAATGAATTGCTTGTAAACTTGCGTATAACGTTGGATTGTCTTGTTATATGCTGTTAGTGCAGGATGTTCCCTTAAAAATTCCTGCTTACCTTGCTTGAACATGCTTACTGCCCCATCTGTTTCTACTTGTTCCTTAAGGTTCTTCATAGTATTTTGCATGAATACAAGTTCTTCATATAGCCCTTGTGCAATAGGTTTCCTATCTTCCGGGATTTCTTTCAATAACTTTTTAACTTTCCTCATATCGGTTGAAATGATAGGTTTCTTTTTCTTTGTCATGGTATATCACCTTTTCTTATCGTCTTATTATTGTATATAAGCAAATACTTATCTCTCCCTTTATATAAAATATCGTATGGAGGAAAAGAAAGGTATCTGCACCGGTTCTTTAGCCGCTTTTCCTAGTAGCCAATAGGGGGTACATATTTTTGTACAAGGTTTCCATCTTCATCAAATCCTAGTCCATCTTGTGTGATTGATGCTTTATGATGTTCTTCATTATGGCAATCTTGGCATAGTGCTTCTAGTAAATCCCAATTCAATGTAATGTTAGGATCATGTATGTTACTTGGTGTAATGTATATCTTATGATGGCAAATCTTTGCAGCATCCCCACACCTTTCACATACATAGTTCTGTGATAGCATGTATCCTATCCTGCACTTGATCCATTCTTTACTTGTGTAGAAGTCCTTAGCATAATCATGCGCCATTACATTCCCCTGCCTACTGCTGTGAGTGCAACAAGCAATGTGTCAATAGTTCTCTTAAGTCTTACGCTGTCTTGTCCTTGTGGATCAAACCATAATTGTAATATAAACTTAGTTACTGTTTGCGCTAATGGATGAACCTTATCATCATCTAGCCATGTCCTGCCTGTCGTTGCTTCCAGGTAGCTTGGTATTGATTCTAGTAATGGTAGAATGATTGGATCGTTATCCTGTCCATCAACTCTTAAGGTATCTCTTGCTTCTTCTATATCAATCAACATTGTATGTCCTCCTTATAAACAAAGGGATACCAGCATTGTCACTGATACCCCTAATAGTTTTATGCCCCTGCTTTTGGTGTCAACTTAATAAAGGCTTCATCTACTAATGGTTTAGTATCTGCAATAGCCATTGCTCTGTAATCTACAAGCCCACTCTTGAAGCTTGATTCTCTTGATGTTTCTAGCATTAAACCTTGTGGCATGTTATAACCCATGTAATTGAAATCACCAAGGATGATAGTATCATCTGCAATGTTGTCATCAATAACAACCTCTTTACCTAAAATGCGCCCTACTGATTCATTCTTAGGATCTGCAATAAAGATAGGTCGCTTGTTATCATCTACCAAGCTATAAACCTTGTTATAAAGAGTAGCGTTATTCATTGCGAATTTTGCCCCTGCTGCATATCCTCGCTTTAACTTAGCAAGTGCGCTTGTGAAGTCTGTGTACTTGCCTGTTAGGTCTAGGCTGTTGGATTCATCCCATGTAATGCCTGCATCAATCCCTGTGCCTTTCTTATCTCCATCACCATTAACAAGTGCATCTGCAATGGTTTCCATTACACAATTAGTAAGTTCTTCAATTAGATAAGATTCAAAGGCTTGTACAGTCATTTTCTTAGCTGCTGCACTAATGGAAAATACCTTGATAATCTCATAGCCATTAAATTCAACTGCTGCTGTTGATACCTTTTCACTGTCTACCTTTTTACCTTCCTCATGCCATTCTGCTTTATTGCTCGGTGTTCCAATAGGTACGCTAATGTTAGTAGGAATGTTGAAGTTTCTTACATGCCCAATAAGTCCACCCATTGTACGTGCCTTTTTGATAACCTCGTTTAATGTTTGCGTTGGCAATACCGCTGCGCTGTTTGTCGTTGTGTTAAATTTATCTGCTCGGTTTTCTTTATCCTGTTGATCCATAGCAGCATTAAATGTACGTTGTTCCACATCATTTAAGGATTGCCCTAGCATTGTTTTATAGAAAGCTGAACGGTATTCCGGGCTTTCAAATACATTATCAGTAGGAACGTTTTGTCCTTGGTTGAAGCTTGTTCCTGTTACTGGATTGAATTGCGTTCCTTGATTGCTCTGGCTGCGTTGTTCAATGTTTGCCTTAGCTTCTTTCAATCCATCTAATTCAATGTTTAATGCTTGTACATCTGCGTTTGCATCTGTATCAATAACCTTGCTTATTTCCTGCGCTCGTGATTCGATTACCTCTAGTGACTGACCTCTATAATAGTTAAATGCTTCTTGTACTGTTTTGAAATTCATAGTTAAATACCCCTTTTCAATAATTGATTAATTTTAATTTTTGCTTGCTCTTTCCGTTTTTCTTCTTGCTCGGCTTCTTGCATTTGGTTTCTTGCTTCAACTGATGCTGTTTGATATGCAGGAAAGTTTACAATGCTGCACTCATACAGTTTATTGATACGTGATATAGTTCTTGTTCTTTTTTCCACATCATAGGATTGCCCATCTCTATCACATGTGAAACTGAATGACATACCTGTCATATCGCCCCGGCTTACTGCCGTATAGACGGAGCGGGCTTCTTCTGTATCGGGCAATATCGCCCTCATATTTAAGCCTTTTTCATCTGTCCATAATTCCATGGTTTTTGGTGTTTTTGCTAATGGAATTTTATTATAATCATGGCTTACAAGAAGCCTAGTATCTGTTAGATCTACACCATCAAGGGCATTGCGTTGTATTACCTCTGTATATTGCCCCATAGGATCATTTATTTTTGTTGGTGTGTTGAATATTATCGGTGTTCCTGTAATAACCATTTCTTTACTTTCGGATTGTTCTGCTCTAATTTCTATATGCCTAGTTTCTTTCATTGTTTTGTTGTTCATTGCTTTTACCTCCTTGGTATTGATCCACTAATTCAGAATTAACTACATTCAATGTTTGAAGCCTTTTATCTCCATCCTCAACTGGTGGCAAATTCAATATTTCTAGTCCTTGATTGATTGTAAGAAGCCCAAGCGGTACTAATTCCTTTAGAATGTTTGTTTTGCTGTCGTTTGAAGCAAATTGCAATCTATTAGATTCAAATATGATAGTATTGCCAAAGGCCTGCTCTCTTTCTGTAAATAGCTTGTCTGTTAGTTCCAGGCTGAATTGCAATGATAATGGTTCTATTACTGATTCATAAAATGCAGCCCATTCATCTTCTGTATAGGTACTATTTACAATAGATTCACTAATTCCAAGATATTCATAGATTTTCTTCTTTACACTTTCAAGCTGTTTATCATCTATTGTTGTATTTTGCATATTTAACGGTGTATATTCTGCCTTGCTATCTAATGCAGCAATACCGCCATGATTCTTAACTGTTAAATAATCTTCTATGAAAGCTTCCTTTTCTTCTTTTAGCTTTTCGGGGGAAAGCACTTGATTATATTTTAAAATCCCTCTAATGGTTGCATTACTTTTAATAGATTCTTCTAGCCCTTCATTTTGCGTATGTGCCAAGTCTAGTGCAGGCATAATGGCTGTATTAGAATCACCTAGCAAATCATTAGAATTATAGAATCGCCTTAATATCAATACTTCTGACATGTGCAGCGTTACTTGTTCACCGCTTGAAAATAAGAAGCGCAAATACATTTCATTTGTGGGATCTGTTACAAATTCCACATTCACTGGGGATAATGGATACATAGCTTGTAAATATCCCCTATCATCCTTTTGTAAGAAAGCATAGGCATTGTTATGCAAATAGTAATGAGTTACTAGCTTATATACTAGGTCATATGCGGTCATGTATGGATTCGGTCTTACCTGTAATATTCGATTAAGGTAGTGATCCCCTTGTAATCGTCTGTTATTGTGTTTTGAATATACAATGTGTTTCCCTTTTAGTTTTGCAGCGTTTCTTGCAATGGCATCAATAGCAGCCCTGTATATGTCGGATTCATAGGCATTACCACTGAATGGGGTAAATGTTGAACCGCCTGCCATTACTTCTGCTCGATATGTTTCTACTGGCTCACGTAAAAACTTAAATATCTTGTTAAATAAGCCCATTTGTTCACATCCTTTCTACTTGGTATATTTGACAACAAATGTTCAATAAAATCATTTATTTCATATTCTGCTCTTTCCGGTGTTTCTTCTTCTATAATTTTGATTTTTACATAGTTTATGTTTTTCATTTCTACACCTCCCAACTTTTCTTATGGTTAGAAGTTAGGTTTATAGTTAAGTAGTCCACACCATATATATCAATGGTTTAATACACTTTTCTAATTCCTAACCGGGATTTTAACTCTTTTGCCTATGTTGCCCACACTTCTTATAAAAACCTTACTTTTGAAAGTTTGAAAATCATGGTTAGAAGTTAGGTTTTACCCTCAACCCCTTATGTGACATAGCTTGAAGCACCTAACCAAAAACCTAACTCTTAACTTTTTTGAACCCTTTTACAGTTTTACCTTGCATATAAACAGATTTCTTTTCCCAACCGTCTAGGTTATCCATGTATAAATTAATTTTCTTCATTTGTGACTGCGCTGTTCTATTTGTGGAATCAAGATCAAGAATATAGGCAATCTCTTTTGCTGTCGTTCTGTCCATATCCTCTGTACCTTTTTGCTTTCCAAGATGTCTATAATTACCAAAGTGCGCTTTCTTCTCGTGCGGGCTTAAATTATTCCATTCTTTAGGTACTTTCATATTTAGATAATCTTCTATTTCTTGATAGAATAGATTTTCTTCCATTGCAGCATCCCGGTATAATTCTGCTACTTCTTCATCATTTTCATTTAAGAATAGCTTTTCACCATTCTTATATAGCTGATATGCTTCTGCCCATATCTGCTGAACCGTATCATCATCAAGGTTAAATACATCAAGTGTGGGCTTGTTTTTCAATGGTATAGGGAAAAATCTTCTGTTCCCTGTCAAATCATTAAGAAATTGCGTTGTATTGGTTGTTCCAATGAATACACAAGTACGCTTGTAATTTTGCGTTACCCTGCCATAAGGTAAACGGATTTTATCAAATTGTGCGCTTATGAACCCTTTCATCTTCTCAACTTTTGTACTGCCTACACTTGATAATTCGCTTAATTCCACAATCCATGAACCTATTAATAATTGATAATCATCTTTTGAATTTCCCAAGGATGCCAAGCTATCAACAAAGAACCCTTTCCCAAGTTTTGCGGCTATTGTGCTTTTACCTATTCCTTGATTACCTTGCAAAACTGGTACTATTTCCATTTTGATGCCCGGTTCATAAATTCTAGCAATTGCACCTGCAAGCCATTTCCTTGTTATGGATCGTGTATAATCGTTATCATCTGCGCCAAGGTAATCAATTAATATAGTTTCTGCTCTTAGCTGTCCATCCCATGCCCTATCTTCTATTATTTCTTTAATAGGATGATAAGAGTTCCTCTCCCTAGCAAGTAGTCCCAACATGTCTATCACATCATCTTTAGTGAATGTTATTAGATAACTTGAATCAATCCTATATCTGATTTTTGCAATAAAATCATCTGTGATAGGTTCTTTATTTACAGTCACTTCCTGTGTAAATTCATTAAATCCAATTTCTTTAAGTGCAGGATCACA
Source organism: Lentibacillus songyuanensis (assembly GCF_039548255.1). NCBI lineage: Bacteria > Bacillati > Bacillota > Bacilli > Caryophanales > Bacillaceae > Lentibacillus > Lentibacillus songyuanensis. The sequence continues at coordinate 19,045 of NZ_JBCLVH010000017.1, read as the reverse complement.
TCTTAAAATTTCCTTTAAATTGTATAGAAGCTTTTTAACGGTATCTTTTTCAGTAAGAATAAGTTTAGGTGTATCGGTATTGCTATCATTCACATGTAATTTAAAATCTTGCTTCTGATAAGTCGCTGTAAGGTCATTTATTGCCTTTTCTATCGTTCTAGCCATATAGTCTGCCCTGTCTGACTTCTCACGATAAAGCCCACTATCAAGGAATATCCTTTCAATCTGTGCAGCATCTTGCGTATAAAATGCCAACATGTTACATAGTGCCTGGTCTGCTTCTGAATGACTTCCATAAGCTGATATATCCCCATTCATCAAAGCCTTAAATTTATCGCTATTCTTAGCATGATGGGCTATCTTTAATATTTCTTCATCTGACATAGGCGGTGATTGTTGAACATGTTCCTTGTGTTCGGTTTCCTTGTTTGGAAAGTACATACTATATAAATAATCAATGTTCATTTGATTTTCATTTATTTCTAATGGTGTATTTTCCAAGTGATTGCCTGTTGTAACTATGAAGCGTTCTTTATCATACATTTCAAAGCCTTTTTTTGAGTTTTTGGAACGATTACCGGGCTTATTACCTTTAACGAAAATATGAAGCCCTGTTCCGCTCTGTGATATTTCCGTATAGCTGTTTACTGATTCTACAATGCTTTTAGCTTCTTTTGTAATAACACCATTTATGATGCAATCATCAAGATCTATCACTGTATATGGATCATGTTCAGATATGAAATATCCTACATGGTTGCTGTTATTAATAGCATCTTCGTAACTTGTCCAGGTACTTACATCTGTGGAGGATGCCCTTTCCCCATTCGTTTGATACGGTGCTTTATTATGGCTCAAAGCCCACTGTTTACGGTTTATTATTTCATTCGGTATAACACTTTTTTCTGTGATTGTTTGCAAGAAGCATCACCTCCAAGCTGTATTTTTCTTGCGTTCTTTGGTATAATAGAAATAGAATATTTTTATATGAAGTGGTGCATATGGGCGGCAACCCTGCACCACATCCAAGCTGTTACCCTTGATTCTTTGAATTAGGGGTATTTTCTTTTTCTATAAAATGTTCGGGAATAAATTCTGTACTTGCTAGTTCAAGCCCCAACTCTTTAAGTGATACGTTTAACTGTTCTCTATCCCATTTCCATGCTTCTGCATCATCAATTGCAGGTCTACCATGTTCTAACTTAAATTTCTTGTGTGCTCTTTCTAATGAACGCTTATTTTCGCTTTCCGGTGTTGCCCAATTCAATTCTACAAATGGATAACTATGCGACTTTTCCGGGCTGATTACATTTGCTACCTTTCTTCTAATGTTTTTTATCATCTGTATAACCTCCTATTTAACTAACTCTAATTTATTTGTTTTAAAACCTATCGTCTGCGGCTTTCCATTCCTTACATACATTGCTTCACCTTTAGTGTTTTTAAATGTGTTAGGTGTTTCCATGCCTTGTGCTGCCATAAACTCCTCAAACATATCAATATGCCCCTCATGCTGTCTTAAATGGCTTAAACTTATTACACTTTTTACAAAAAATCTGTGTATATCTTTGTTCATGTATTCCCCTAAAAGCATTAGCACGTTATCACCTATTGGCTTGTTTAGATCCAATGTATTTATATATTCCATTGATGAATAATAATCTTTCATTTCGTATTTATAGCCTTTAAAGTCTTTGTCCACCGGGAACATGTTCATAAATTCATTCGGTGTTAGCTGTTTGATTAATTCTTTTAATGCTGAAATTGTGTTAAATATTGCCAAGTCATCATCATGTGTTTTAGTTTCCGGGCTTCCATTGACTACTTTTACACCATAGAAGATAACCTGTTTAAAATTGTCGTCTATAACATTTTCTTGAAAGTAATGTGTTACTTTTTTATTAAATGCTTTTAGGTATAGCTGATACTTATTGCGATTACTTATCATTTATTGACCTCCTATAAAATCTGTCTAGTTAGTAGACAACTTTTAAAAATAATGGTCTACACTTGCCATAACTTCATCTGGATCTTTTCTTGAAACATCTATCAAATTAAGTGCCATATCCCTATCCATGAACCTATCAAACTTATGTGGTGTTAAATCTTTCTTATGTTTATCAAAGAAATCGAAAACACCATTAATCACTTCTTCGTCTGTTCCTGTCACATTAATTTCTTTAGCAAATTCTCTGGTGTCTTTTATAAAGGAACGGGCTATTTCACCTATTTCAACCGTACATTTATAAAGTTCTTCTCGTCTACGTTCTTTAGATTTTGATTCCTTTTCAATCTGTTTTAGCTTAGTAATTCCATAATGTCCTTTTTCTTTTAGTCCTTCTTCTCCAAAGTGTTCGAGTACGTTTATATAGTTATATACCTGCGCCCTGCTTATCTGTAATTGTTCATCACAATATTGTCTGAAGGATTTACAACCATAAGCAAGATACAATTTGTCATCCCTCATGCTTTTTAAAGAGATTGCCATATCATAAACTGCGTTTACTATTACATTTGCGCTTGTAAGAATCTTGTTATGATTTTCTACTGCTTTTTGTTGCATATCTAACGTGACACTTATTTCCTTTTTAGATTCATCATCATACATTGTTATGCTTGGTAACTCTATCAACTTAACACCTCCTATTTGTATCTTGAAAATGCTTGTATGCCTTTCTTGATATGCTGATCTGAATAAAATCCCTTATAAGCACTGTGTACACAATTCTTACTGCAAAAGGTAGAACCGCTATTATTTAACCTGTAATATGTTTGATTCTTCTTTATGGAATTTCCACAATCTGTACAGATCATTGGCTTACCTCCTTTAATCTGTTAAAGAATTTTATATCATTGTTTGTGGATGTCATGCTTGCTGTCATATCGTCAAGGAAAGCATCTACTTCTGACTGTTTAAAAAGATACTTGCTACCTACCTTGTAATACTTCAATCCATTTTTAATTAGCCTATCTTCAATTACTGGCTTGCTTATGTTCAAATACTCGGCTAATTCGTTATATGTCATGAAATACTTTTGTTTTGCTAACTCGTCCACACGTTCATTAATTGCTTTTTCTAACATGTTATTGACGGTCTTTTCATCCACCTGAACATTAAACAACTGCATCACCCCCTTAAGTTACTTTTTCTTTAACTTCAAAGATAAATAATTCATCAATAGTTGCATCTAATGCCTTGGCAATCTTATAAGCACTATTCATGGATGGTGTGCTTTTTCCGTTTTCGAAAAGGGAAATGGCCGCTTTACTTAAACCTGTTTTTCTAACTAGGTCAATTTGCTTTAACCCACTTTTTTCTCGGTATTTCTTTATGTTATTCATTTTCTCCCCTCCCTTGGTTAATTTTTATTTAACCGTTAAGTATAATTTAACATGGTAATAATACCCTGTCAAGAGTTGTGTTCAATTTTATTTAACTATATAATATGATAATATAACTATATCGTTAAAATTGATGAGGAGGGAAAGAAATGGACAAGGAATCATTTGGTTCTAATATGAGGGAATTAAGGAATGATAAAGGCTTATCCTTGCAGCAACTCGGGGACAAAACTGGCTTTACGAAAAGTTACATTTCAATGATTGAAAATGGGCGGCTAAAAGCTTTACCACAATCTGAAACATTAAAGAAATTGGCTGATGGTTTAAACATTGAACATGAATATATATTATATTTAGCTGGTGTAATAGATGAAAATTTATATAAACAACGTGAAAATACAAGGAAAGAAATTGCTTTAAAAAGAAGCATGATTGCTGATAATACTGAGGATTTAACTGCACTAGAAGCTAATATAAACAAATTAACGAACGAATGGGAAAATTTAAGGAATGTTACTACTGATTCGGTTTATGATGAGGATAACCATGAATTGTTAGAACAAATTAAAAGTAAAACAGATAGATTAAAGTCCATGTATTTTGGTGCGGCTAAAACAAGGGAAGAATTACAGAAAGAAATAGCTGCACAAGAACATGGCTTAGCGAAATTAAACCAACTTATACATGAAAGAGAAACTGCAACAAGCGAATCTGATAAAGATAAAATACAAGAAGATATAAACGAAGTGACTTCTTCCTTTTTCGACCTATTAAGTAACTCTACACCTAGCTTAAATTTATTTAATATAGTTAATAAGGATGGTTTAAGTCATCAAAAGCAATTAGATTTCCCTGTTAATGATCTGTACTTTCATTTAACGGATGAACATAACAAGAAAATGTATAAGTCCATTATTTTGAATGATAATGATAGAAAATATATTAATTCAATGATTGAAATGTATCTATTACGTAAATATGAAATAAAACAATTCGATAGGGATAATGAAATTGCCTATACTGATAAGGAATTCATGGATATAAAAGATACTATCAAAAATAAAAAGGTAAATGATTATTTTAAAAAACCTAACAAAAAGGATAAATAACAATGGCATACATCTATAAGCGTGGCAAAAAATGGGCTTATCGTGCATATGCCGGTAAAGATCCCATCACTGGTAATGATAAACAAGTAAGTAAATCGGGATTTTTAACAAAGAAAGATGCACAACTAGCAGCGGCAATGTTTGAAAGGCAATTCCACAAAGGGGAATATATAGAACCTTCTGCATTGACTTTTGAGGATCTAACCAAGGAATGGGAAAAGCATTACAGTGTGGATGCTAAGGAAAGTAGTGTAAGGGCAAGGAATAAGGCTCTTAAGCATGCTATTGCCAAGTTTGGCAACGATTCAATACAAAGTATCAATAAGCAAGAATACCAAGCTTTCATAGATGAAATAAGTAAGAAGTTTAGCAGGAATTATGTTTCAAGTATCCACACAAGCGCAAATATGGTATTCGAGTATGCTCATGGCATTAACTTAATTCAAGGCATCCCTACTGAAAAAATAAAACTACCTAAGAAGAAAAAGACTGTCCATGATATAGAAAATGAATCCATTCGGGATAAATTCCTTGAAAAAGAGGAATTAGAAGAATTTCTATTAATGGCTAAAAATAATGGCTTAGAAAGTGATCTATTACTGTTTACCACATTGGCATATACTGGCTTGCGTATAGGGGAATTACTTGCGCTTAAATGGTCTGATATTGATTTTGAAGCCCACACACTAAGAGTATCTAAAACATACTACAACCCCAATAACAACAAGAAAGCATACCAATTACTTACACCTAAAACAGATAAGTCTATAAGAACAATAACCATTGATGAAATTGTTGTCAATCTGTTACTTGAACATAAACATGAACAAGATGAAATTAAGAAAGAAAATGAACCATTCTACAAGGATGAAAGCTTTATTTTTGCAACTAACGAGGGATACCCTAAAACAATAAGACTTGTGGGCATGCGTATGGAAAGGCTGCTTAATATGATTAATAAAGATAAAAAGGATGATGAAAAAAAGCATGTTACACCTCATTCATTCCGGCATACTCACACATCTTTATTAATTGAAGCTAACGTACACATCAAAGAAATTCAAGAACGTTTAGGGCATAGTGATATTAATACCACAATGGATATATATGCACACATGACAAAAGGAATAAAAAAAGAAGCTTCCACAAGGTTTAGTAACCTCATGGAAAGCCTCTCTAAAAACATTTACGATAAAACATGAACAAAAACATGAACATGTTATTTTAAAAGCCTGTCATACTAATGGTTGATGGGCTGTTTTACATCATGCCCGGCATTCCGCCGCCCATGCCGCCCATATCAGGCATTCCGCCGCCACCAGCATTTTCTTCTGGCTGGTCAGCAATTACTGCTTCCGTTGTAAGGAACATAGCAGCAACGGATGCAGCATTTTGTAATGCATAACGGGTAACTTTGGTTGGATCAACAATTCCAGCTTCAACCATGTCTACCCATTCACCAGTTGCCGCATTGAAACCAATACCGACTTTTTCACCTTTTAAGCGTTCAACAACGATTGATCCTTCCAGACCAGCGTTGTGCGCGATTTGGCGTACTGGTTCTTCCAGTGCACGAAGAACGATGCTAGCACCTGTTGCTTCGTCACCTTCCAGTGACAATCCGTTAACTTTGTTGTATACGTTGACGAGTGCTGTACCACCACCAGAAACGATACCTTCTTCAACAGCTGCACGAGTAGAGTTCAAAGCATCTTCAATGCGAAGTTTACGCTCTTTCAATTCGGTTTCGGTTGCAGCCCCAACTTTGATAACTGCTACGCCACCAGATAGTTTAGCAAGACGTTCTTGCAGTTTTTCTTTGTCAAATTCAGAAGTAGTTTCTTCTGCTTGAGCACGAATTTGTGTCACACGGGAAGAAATTGCTTCAGGATTTCCAGAACCTTCAACAACGGTTGTATTGTCTTTCGTAACAACAACTTTGGAAGCACGGCCTAATTGTTCAATCGTTGCGTTTTTAAGATCCAAACCAAGGTCTTCGGTAATAACTTCCGCACCAGTTAATACCGCAATATCTTCAAGCATTGCTTTACGACGGTCACCGAACCCAGGTGCTTTAACAGCTACAACATTGAATGTACCGCGAAGCTTGTTCAACACTAATGTTGCTAGTGCTTCCCCTTCCACATCTTCCGCAATTAAAAGAAGTGGCTTACCTTGTTGTACAACTTGTTCAAGTACAGGAAGGATTTCCTGGATGTTGCTGATTTTTTTATCTGTAATAAAGATATAAGGATTTTCTAATTCTGCTTCCATTTTATCCTGGTCAGTTACCATGTATGGAGATGCGTAACCACGATCAAATTGCATACCTTCAACAACTTCTAATTCTGTGTTGAAACCTTTTGATTCTTCAATCGTGATAACACCATCATTACCAACGCGTTCCATTGCTTCTGAAATCAGGTTACCCACTTCTTTATCGTCAGAAGAAACAGAAGCAACTTGAGCAATGGATTCTTTTGATTCGATTGGCTTAGAATTGGTTTTTAATTCTGCAACAGCTGCTTCAACCGCTTTTTCGATACCACGGCGAACACCGACAGGATTAGCACCAGATGTAACGTTTTTCAAGCCTTCACGAATCATGGATTGGGCAAGTACTGTTGCCGTTGTTGTACCATCACCGGCAACATCATTTGTTTTAGATGCTACTTCAGATACAAGCTGTGCACCCATGTTCTCAAAGTGATCTTCCAATTCGATTTCCTTCGCGATCGTTACACCATCATTGGTGATTAATGGGGAACCGAATTTTTTATCTAAAACAACGTTACGACCTTTTGGCCCTAATGTTACCTTAACTGCGTCTGCTAATGTATCAACACCGCGAAGCATTGCACGGCGAGCGTCTTCTGAAAATTTAATTTCCTTAGCCATCTTTAAATGCCCTCCTTAAATTTGTATACGATAAATTTTTAGCCAATAACAGCTAAAATGTCACTTTCGCGAAGAATTAAGTATTCAGTGCCTTCATATTTCACTTCCGTACCTGCAAATTTAGAGAAAATAACCAAATTACCTTCTGCCACTTCAAGGGCTACTTTTTCCCCATTATCGGTTACACGTCCGGAACCGACAGCAACAACTTTCCCTTCTTGTGGTTTTTCCTTAGCAGAGTCTGGAAGTACGATACCGCTTGCAGTTTTTTCTTCTTGTTCAACAAGCTCGATTACAACACGATCTCCTAGTGGTTTGATCAATGTAGACAACCTCCTTAATTCGATTCTATAATGTATTTTTGATTTATTAGCACTCATTGATGGTGAGTGCTAATTCCACTTAATATAATAAATAATACAGCAAAAAAATGCAAGCATTGTCTACTTTTTTTTCACTTCCTTTGATTGACAAAAATCGACACAAGCGACAGTATCATTACTACCAAAGAGAAAAATATGCTAAGATATGGAATAGGTCTTTGAAAATACCGCTAATAGATACCTTAATCAACGCATACACTATTATGATCTCACTACATACAAAAGGAGTCGTTTTATTTTGACGAGAAGATATTGGTACGTCATTCTAACCTATATTGTCATGCAATTTTCGGTTATCATTGCTGTCCCACTCATACACGCCCTTACCCCCTTTAGCAAAATAAACATATCGATTTACTGGACAATCTTCAGCTTTATCGTAGGGCTTGTGGTTACCTTATTGTTAATGAAACCCGCTATGCAAGCAAGTCAAGACCGCAACACAACCGATTGGGGAACCACCATCGCCTGGATAGTTGCTGGTATTGTGTTAGCCTACATTTCTCAATACATTGCAACACTGATCGAAATGAATGTGTTTGGGATTACTGTTGACTCCAAAAACACGGATCAGATCATCACAATATCACGTTCTTATCCTTTATTTGTTATCATCCCAGCATTGATTGCACCCATTCTGGAAGAGATTATTTTTCGGAAAATCATTTTCGGCTGGTTCTATAAACGGATGAACTTCTTTTTCGCCGCTTTATTATCTGCCTTAATATTTGCGATCATTCATCAGGAACCGGAACATATTCTTGTTTATGCCTCCATGGGTTTTGTATTTGCGTTTGTCTATGTAAAAACCAAGCGGATTATCGCACCCATCCTGATACATATGACACTCAACACCGTTTCCGTCATGATTCAGCTTCTGTTCTCACCGGAAGAACTTGAAAAAATGATGGAGCAAGTCGATAAAGCCCAAATGATTCTTATCGGCATGCATTAAACACTGTAACAAACCTACCTGAAAAAGCTTTATGTTTGGAGGATATTATGCAACCATCACCGAAAGTAATGTCCATTATTTACTTTTTAATGGGACTTTTATTCACGTATATTGCAACATTAACAGCTAACGATACCATTTGGAATACTTCCACAATCATACTGGCAATCATTGCTACCCTCCAATTTGGTGTCTCCATACGCTTAATGCTGATTCATTTTCGGCTTACACGTAAAAACAAGAAGGGGTGATTATTCTCCCTTCTTGTTTTTTAAAGCTTATAATTCCGCCTTATACACAACATATTTTAATACATCGGCAAATCTTTGTGTTAACGCTTGATGCTGAAACCAAATTTCATATAACACAGGATCAAGTGGTTCGGATAAGTCTATTTCCTGGTCAAAAACCGCATCGGCCTGAAAAGACTCCTCATTTACCGCTTCAGCAACCGTATGTTCCTTGACGATAGCCACAGTGTGAAATCCGGCCGTTTTAAACAGCTGCATCCATTCCGCTTGTCCCGGGACCTCTCGTATACCATATAATGATTGGAATTCATCGATTTCTTCCTTAGCAAAAGGGAAGCCTGCAGTCATTTCCAGATCAAGGAGAATACCGCCCTTACGCAAAAGGCGGGCGTATTCGTTCACCGTCTTTCGAATAGTGGTGAAGACGGTTACCGACTCCACGACAATGAAATCAAACGATCCTGTTTCTAAATCCATTGCTTCTACATTTCCCTCCAGCAAATCGACCTGGTTCTTTTGATTGCTAAACCGTTCTCGTGCCTTCTCAACCATCATGGGATGCTGATCGATAGCTGTTACATGACAACCATATGTGTTTACTAAATAAGCTGCCGTTTGCCCCGTCCCGCAACCTGCATCAAGAATATGGTCCGTTGGTTTAATAGGAAGATCCCGTAAGATTTCTTTCGTAACTGCCAAGCCACCCGGATGCGCCCCGCCCACCCCGAGATACGCCAGTAAATCATGATAGGTGTAGCTTTCCATTGTTTCACTTCCCGTTCCTGTTTTTTAAGCAATATTGAGCTTTTTGTCCAATCAGAAGGGGGATAACTGCATAAGGTAATATTACAGCAGTGGAATGCTTCGTTTTTTCACCTTTGTTGTAGATACACACAATCATATAAATCAATATTGTTCATGAAAGGAGTAAATTCAAAGATGCCTGTAAATCCTTATTACCATCAATGCATGCGATGTGTTGGTAGACCTGTTCAAATCAGAACAAGGGATGGCCGGATACATCGTGGGGTAATTGATCGTGTCAATAATACCCATGTATACCTGCGTCCAATGGGAAATAGAAATCTTGGTGGATTCGGCTACGGATATGGTGGATGGGGTTGGGGTGGCGGCTGGGGCGGCTTCGGCCTTGGTTTTGCCTCGGGAATCGCCCTTACCGCCATCGCAGCATTTAGCCCTTTATTCTTCTGGTAATCCTATTCGTTTAAATTCCTCTTTCCTTTCGCCCACAAAATGTTATCAAAAAGTCTGCTATGCTACAATGGCGGACTTTTTGATCTTACCTTGAAAAATCCGACATCTCAAGAATGGTTTCCGCTGGTACATCCAATGTTGACTTTATCGTTCTTTCGGTGTTTTTCATATACGACGACACCATATGATATCCCGCATTATAGCCAGCCCATTTTGGAATAAAGCCATTTCCATACAACAATTCAACATGTCGACGCTGTGTTTTTTTCACGGATAGATTTGATTTCAACCACTTCTCCCAGTGTCGTTGAGCCGTACTAGATGAATAAATGGTTGCCCAACGAGCAATATGCTCCTGCCCTAGCCGCTCCTGAACAGCCATTTCGGCTAAGCCCTCCAGGACAATGGAATCCAGTATATCGACCTTTGAATCCCGCTTATTCAAATATTGGAGCCGGCATACGTGATTGTATTCATGTGTCAGCAGTTTCTCCAACTCTACTTTTTTATTGTGTCGGGTAATGAATAAAAAAACCTTATCTTCGTAGGATAAACCAGATAATCCATTAAAATCAGTCTGGAGACTCCGGTTTTGTTCATCAGAGGGGAAAATAAACACGGGTACATCTGGACCGTCCCAATCTTTACGGAGCTTGGCAAGCAACGTCTTTATCGTGTCCCAACACTTATTTTCAACCAATGATTGGATAATTGCTTTATCATTTGAACTTGGCGAAAAGAGGCCGTTTACCAATAGATGCATATGAATCTCTGCCGCTGTTGCAGGTTGGAAATAGGAGATAAGTCGTTTACTGATTTGCTCCTGCTGAATTTTTCTGATCTTTGCTCGTGATGTTTCCTTCTCCTTCTTCGTGAGATATTCTTCAAGCCACTTCCCCGTCTGCACAACTGCCATTTCCAATCAAATCCTTTTCCCATCTTTATCTTGCTGTCCCCATGTATAAACTGTTTCAACAAAAGATGACTAATATACTGTATGATACATAACCTAATTTGTTCATTTTATCCCCAAAAAAAAGACTAACGCGATGTTCATCGTTAGTCCAAAGGGTAATGCTTTAAAAAATACACAAGGGATTGCAGTTCAACAGCCAAATCAATGTGGTGCACCCGAATACTCTCTGGAACCGTAATCCTCGCCGGGGTAAAGTTAAGAATCCCGGCAATTCCCTGTTCCACAAGTCGTTCGGTGATTCCGTCCGCTTCACTGGCTGGAACGGTTAAGATGGCAACCTTGACGTCATTTAGCTTGTCCTCCAGTTCATCAATATGATAAACAGGCACCCCGCCAACGTCTGTTCCTACTTTGCTTGCATTCGTGTCAAACGCCATGACGATTTTCGTATTATTGTTTTTCATAAAGTTATAATGTAAAAATGCCGTCCCGAGGTTGCCGACACCAATTAACGCAACCTTGGTCATCTCATCCTGATCCAACGTTTTCCGAAAGAACCCAAGCAAATATTCGACATTGTAACCATATCCCTTTTTACCCAATGCCCCAAAATAACTGAAATCCCGTCGAATCGTTGCGGAATCAACCTTGACCGCATCGCTTAATTCCTTCGATGAAACCCGTGTTTTCCCTTGATGATGTAAATTATTTAAAAATCGATAATATAACGGTAGTCGTTTTGCTGTTGCTTGTGGAATTTTATGCTGTTCCATCTTACTCTCCTTCCCGTTCGCGATAGTAATCCCCAGATTTCCCGCCTTTTTTCTCTAAAAGACAAGTTTCCCCGATGATCATTCCCTTATCAATCGCTTTGCACATATCATAAATCGTTAATGCAGTTGCAGAAGCGGCAGTTAGTGCCTCCATTTCTACACCTGTACTTCCTTTTGTTTTCACAAATACTTTAATACATAATTCAAACCTGCCCCCATCCATATGCCAATCAAACGTAATATCAATTCCTTTTAATGGCAATGGGTGACACATAGGGATCCAGTCTGACGTTTTCTTAGCAGCCATGATTCCAGCCACTTGTGCTACCGCCAGCACATCCCCCTTCTCTATTTGATTATCGTTGATTTTTTGATAAATTTCTTCTGAGACCTTTACACTAGACGCTGCAATAGCTGTCCGTTCTGTTTCAGCCTTTTCACTTATATCAACCATTCGGGCGCGACCTTGTTGATTAAAGTGGGTGAAATCTGCCATTTGCTCAACCCCATTTCACTATTCGTTGCCTACATCTCTTAGTTTATCAGAAAAGAATCAATAAGTCGTGATTAAATTCACAAAGATTTTAAAAGCAGAAGTGCCCGGTTAAAGGAGAGATTTAACCATCCCCCTTTCTAACATGCCAATAATACGATACACTATTGTGGATGAGGTGAACGAAATGATTATCATGCAGTTAAATGACATCTCCAAATCCTTTGGTGCGGAGCAAATTTTATCTAATATAAAGCTGGAAATACAAGACAAAGACCGAATTGCGATTGTTGGGAGGAACGGCGCAGGAAAGTCAACACTATTGAAAATTATGGCTGGAGAGCTCTCGTATGATGATGGAGAAATACACAAACCGAAAGATCTTTCCATTGGCTACCTGTCACAGCATACTGGACTGGAGTCCGATAAAACAATATGGGAGGAAATGCTTACGGTTTTTCAGCATTTAATGGAACAGGAAAAACAGTTACGGCGTATGGAAGAGCAAATGGCAAACGCAGCCTCCATGTCAACGAAAGAATATGACCAGCTGTTGAAAGAATACGATAACAAACAACAGGCATTTGAAGCTGGTGGCGGATATCGCTATGAAACAGATATTAAATCCGTACTGGCTGGTCTCCATTTTCTCGATTATGATGATGCAACACCGATTAATGAATTAAGTGGAGGCCAGAAAACACGTCTGGCATTGGGGAAATTGCTTTTAATGAAACCAGAATTGTTGATCCTGGATGAGCCAACCAACCATCTCGACATTGATACACTGGCATGGCTGGAAAATTATTTGACCAATTATCCCGGAGCAGTAACCATCGTTTCCCATGACCGATATTTCCTGGATAAAACCGTTACGATCGTTTACGAAATCTCCTATCACCGAACCAAAAAATATCATGGGACCTACAGCAAATTTCTTGAACAAAAAGCTTTAAATTTTGAACAAGAGATGAAGGAATTTGAAAAACAACAGACCGAAATCAAGCGAATGGAGTCTTTTATCCAAAAAAATATTGTCCGGGCTTCCACCACAAAACGCGCACAATCACGCAGGAAGCAGTTAGAGAAGATGGAAAAAATGGACAAACCCGCTGGTGATGAATCCTCCGCAAATTTCTCATTTACCATCACTCGCCGAAGTGGAAATGACGTACTAAAGCTGGACGATGTTTCTTTTCGCTATGAAGATGAGCAGCGAGCGTTATTCTCACATGTGAATCTTTGCGTCAACCGGGGAGACCGTGTTGCGCTGGTCGGTCCAAATGGTGTAGGGAAAACTACCCTGCTTAAAACCATACTCGGCACATATAAGCCAAACCACGGAACCATTCAAATTGGCACCGGCGTACAAATTGGCTATTATGATCAGGAACAGACCAACGTAACACCAACAAAAACCATACTCCAGGAGCTATGGGACGAACATCCTAGCGTAAACGAGCGAGACATTCGTACTGTTCTAGGAAACTTCCTATTTTCCGGGGATGACGTGTTAAAACAGGTACATTCCTTAAGCGGTGGCGAAAAAGCGAGGCTTTCGCTGGCAAAACTCATGATGCAGCAAGCAAACCTGTTAGTCCTTGATGAACCAACAAACCATCTGGATATTGATAGCAAAGAAGTGCTGGAGGCAGCATTAATCGATTTCCCCGGAACGATTATATTTGTGTCCCATGACCGCTATTTCATCAATAGAATTACCGATCAGGTTGTCGAGATGCAACGGGATGGTGCTACCGTTTATTTAGGGGATTACGACTATTACATCGAGAAAAAACAGGAAGAGGCAGAACGTGAACGCTTACGTCAAACCGATGAAGTCGTTCAAACAGGAAAGGAAAAAGCGTCCACAACCTATCAACAGGAAAAAAAGCGACTGAGTGAACAAAGAAAGACCGAACGCAGGATAACAGAATTGGAAACAACGATTGAACAACTGGAAGAAGATCTGGTTAATTTGGAACATCAAATGACCGAACCGGAAATTTACCAGGATCATGAAAAAGCATTAGATTTAACGAAACAAACGAGTGCGCTCAAGGAAAGGATGGAGCAGTTGATGGAAGAATGGACGGATCTACAGGAGGATTAAAGAAAATAGGCACCAGGATCTAATGTTTACCTGGTGCTTTTTTCATCGTCTAGGAAATTAGAGGAAATTATAAATTTTTATGGCTGTGGATAACTATTCATAGATAGACGGCCTCGCCCAGCTCCAAGCGTCAAAAACTAGGAGATTTCTCGTCGTGTCCTGTGATAAGTCAACATCGGTTCAGGGGACAAAAGGAAGGCCGACTAAGAATGGGCTGTCGCTCAGGCTCACGTCTACTCCTGTTGCAGGGGCATGTTTCCTTTATCTCAGTTACGCCGCTCTAATCTCCACGTTTTTAAACGGCGCTTTCCGCTTTTGTTCCGTTAAATGATATGCCGTGGACTTGCTGGCTTACTTTAAATTCGTTTGCATAAAGGTTGTGGATAATGTAATAATTTTTCTTTATTGTGCACCTGTGAATAACCTAAATAGTCCCATCACGGAAATGTTCACAAAAACGAGATTCACTTCCCATTTCCAGCAAAAGATACTTACAATAATCCATTTCAAAGGAAGAATCCTCGTCCAAGACGCCGGATCCGTCCCTATCAACCAGACTTATACACACTATCCACAACCGCGATGCGGGTTATCCACATCTTTGTCCACACCACAAAATAAGATTTTAAAAAGGATGTTCACTATTTATCCACACCCCTGTTGATATTCTGTTATTAACTTAATAACATTCCTGGCCGGGCATTTAAATCCCACCCTGCCCGTTCGCCTTTTTCATACACAATGGCTCCTGCAGCACCAATCATCGCTGCATTATCAGTACAAAGTTTGAGTGGGGGGGTTAATAATGGGATATCGCTATTGGCAAACCGCTTATCCAATGCGGTCCGCAGTCCTTTATTCGCTGCCACACCGCCTGCAACAATTACCTGCTTTACCCCATATTGAATGGCTGCTTTGAACGTTTTTTCGGTCAATACTTCAATAACACTTGCCTGAAAACTAGCAGCAATGTCTTCCTTTTTCAGTTCTTCCCCACGTTGTTTTGCATTGTGAATCGTGTTGATAACCGATGATTTTAAGCCGCTAAAGCTAAAATCATAACTCCCCTCATCCAGCCACGCCCTGGGAAAAGCAATGGTTTCTGCACCAATACTGGCAAGCCG
>NZ_JBCLVH010000017.1:3113-3371 GCF_039548255.1 Lentibacillus songyuanensis | reverse complement strand
ATCACCATGGTCACGCATTAAAATCAGCTCCGTATGACCGCCAGAGACCACTAACGCAAGTAGTGGAAAGGTAAATTCCTGCTCCAGACGATTTGCATAAATATGCCCAGCAATATGATGAACACCGATAAGCGGTTTCTGTCGGGCAAATGCCAGCGCTTTTGCTGTGCTAACCCCGATTAACAGGGCACCAACCAATCCCGGCCCTTCGGTAACCGCAATGGCGTCAATGTGATCCCATGACACAGATGCTTTAGC
>NZ_JBCLVH010000017.1:0-3005 GCF_039548255.1 Lentibacillus songyuanensis | reverse complement strand
ATTAGCAATAATTTCTCGTCCATTTCTAACAATTGCCACCGCCGTTTCATCACAGCTTGTCTCGATGGCCAGAATATAGTTATCGTTTTTCATATAAATTCACCCACATTACCATTGCATCTTCCTGATTATCGGTATAATAGTTTTTACGTATACCACCTGGGACTAAGCCAAACTTTCGATACAAATGCTGAGCAATCAGATTCGATAGCCTAACTTCCAATGACAAACGCCGGCCACCTATATGAAAAGCTTGTATCATCACATATCGAAATAATTTTTCCCCTAGCCTATTCCCCCGGTATTCAGGTAAGATAGCAATATTCGTTATTTGCGCATCATCTGCAACCACCCAAAGACCAGCATATCCAACAATTTTTTGATCCACTAGCACGACAAAATAATGTGCAAATTGATTATCAACTATTTCTTGTTGAAAAATATCGCGTGGCCATGGTACAGCAAATGATGCCTTCTCAACTTTAGTTACCCCATCAATATCCTTTTCTTCCATTCGACGAATAACTAATTCAGCCATTTGTCTTCTGATCCTTTTGCGCATCCAGCCATTTTGCTTCTGCTTCCGCCAAACGTAAATAATTTGGAGTTAAAGCGTGTGTATTGTCTGCACCCTTTTGTAACCCAGCTAAGGCCAGATGTGATGGGTTAGCTATCATGTACGGACCGTCTGGGATGACAGCCAACTCCCCCATCTCTTCCACTACTTTCTCCCGGTATAATGCCATATCCGGGCTTAAAAATAGAACCGTTTGCTGTGCTGCAGCTAATGGCTTGAGCCAGTCCGTCATTGCCACATTCTGTTCCTGCTTGACTGTCTGGAGTTGATTACCCTGCCACTGAAACAAACCTGCATAAACATTTGCACGCCGAGCATCAAAGAACGGACAAATCAATCGATTAGAGAAGCGCCCTTGGTATGCCAGCACTTCCAAACTTGACACACCTGTCACCGGGATGTCTAAAGCCCATGCCATTGCTTTGGCTGTTGCCAGACCAATTCGCACTCCTGTAAAGGATCCCGGCCCTTTTGCAACTGCTATTTTATCCAGCATATCAGGAGTCATGTCTGTTTCACGCATTAATTGATCAATTGCCGGCATTAACCGGACGGAATGGTTTTTCTTAATGTTTGTTACAAACTCCCCAACTAGTATGTCATCTTTCATTAAAGCGACACCTAATACTTGATTTGATGTATCTATTGCCAATAAATTCATTACAGTAACCCCTCAAAACATTTATTCTCCAGCCATCAATGCGGCAACCATCTCTTCAAAATGGCTACCACTCGGGCTAAATTCGATTAAACGTGCATGTTCCCCCAGATATGTAAGGCGTATATTTAATCGATCATACGGTAAAAACTCGTCAATAAATTGCGCCCATTCAACGATGCAGATACCATCATTATTAAAATAATCGGAGAAGCCAATATCTTCATCGGTATCTTCCAGACGATACACGTCCATATGATACAATGGTATGCTACCCATGTACTCTTTGATAATTGTAAATGTCGGGCTGTTAACTGTTCGCTTCACACCAATACCGCGTGCGACCCCTTTCGTAAACGCTGTTTTTCCTGCACCTAGATCACCTTCCAGGGTAATCACATCACCTGGTTTTAACAGTTTAGCCAGTCGCTCAGCCAATATAATGGTTTCTGTTTCCGAATAAGTTTCTATTTTGTAATTACTCATCCTGCATCACCTGCTTTAAGTGCGTATATCCCTGCTTTTCTAATGGCCGTTTCTGATCATTCTCTTGTAAATAGACCATCTCTGAACAACGCTCAGTTACATAGCCAATTTCAGTTATTCGGGTACGTGTACTCTCGGCAGCCTGAACCACAAGTGGCCAATCACTTCTAGGCACAGTACCGATCAATTCAAAATCTTCTCCCCCGAATAATGACCACGTCCGTTGCTGACTTGCCGTAAACTGGTGAAATTCATCACTAACAGGTAACTTAGCAAAATCGAGTACCAGCGTAACCCCGGAACCATTAGCAATTTCAGCTGCCTCATTTGCTATCCCATCGCTAATATCATTTAATGCGACCCGTGAAACATACGTAAGATTCATGGCAAAGGATACCCTCGGCGCTGGTTTTCGATGACGCTGGATATAGAAATCACGGTCTTTATAGTCATCCGGATTCTTTAATATGTGTAAACCTGCTCGAGAATCGCCCAATGTTCCTGTAACGAACACAACATCTCCTGAGCGTGCCAAGTGGCGATAGCGTGCTTTATCCCTAGGAACATACCCAATAACAGTAATGGAGATAGACAATTCTTTTCCCGAAACGGTATCCCCGCCAATCAAATCCATTTGAAAATGACCAGCCATTTTTTTCATTCCTCTAAATATTTGTTGGATCTCTTCAGTTTTCCAATGCGATGGAATAACAATCGAAACCAGATAAAAAGCAGGTTTAGAACCCATTGCTGCCAAATCACTGACATTCGCAGCAAGTGCTCGGTAGCCAACATAAAATGGGTCCATTGTCGCCCGTGAAAAATGGATATTTTCCACAAACGTATCCACTGCTGTTACGATGTCTTGACTTGTCTGCCTAAATATCGCCATATCATCGCCAACTCCCTTTATTAAGGAAGCTTGTTTATAACTAGCCTGTTTAAGACTATTAATAAGTGAAAATTCGTCCATCTAAATCACCAATCTTAAAAAGTTTACTACACTCATCATAGCAAAATAGGATAAGAAAAGGAAAATGTATCTGCAGGATAATTCAAAGTTGCGATTCAAACAGTATAGATTATTCCCTTCCTTTAGCTAGAACACTCACGAAAGAACGAAGTAATAATCAAATTTATTAAAATCCAATATAAAAAACACATGATCTCATGAAATGAAAGCATGTGTTGAACGTCTCTAAATTAATGGCGGTCTGGACGGGACTCGAACCCGCGACCTCCTGCGTGACAGGCAGGCATTCTAACCAGCTGAACTACCAGACC
>NZ_JBCLVH010000016.1:1831-103350 GCF_039548255.1 Lentibacillus songyuanensis | reverse complement strand
CCGGACGGCGGCACCAGCACTTCTCTTCCAATAGAACGAGAGAAAGTGTCATGTAAAAGAATGAACACTACGTCGCAGTTTCCATCAACTGCGTATTGCACCTCATTTAAAAGATTAATATTCTAAACTTACCCCCCTATAAGTGTGTAAAGTTTCCGTTATGTTTCAACCATTCTTTTTCGCTTTATTCTACCGGTGGCATTTATATATGATACAACGTATAATAGAAGTATATGAACCGTAGAGAAGAAAGGAATTGTGCATTTTGGAATTAACAACGTTGCCATCCCAGCAAGTGGGTATCAACCATTTTACGGCACTTTATGAAGTGATGCTTGCCAATGGAGATACACGAAGCGCAGATAAAATACTGGATATCTATGAAAAGTGGAAAAATCAAGAATATGTTGTCAGTTTTGCTGGCCATTTTTCAGCGGGCAAATCAACCATGGTCAATACGCTTTTAGAAAAGGATATTTTGCCGGAAAGCCCGATCCCTACAAGTGCGAATGTAGTTAAAATTACATCCGGACGCGGAGCAGCACGGATTTTTTTCCATGATCAGGCACCGGTAGAGTATCAGGAACCATATGACATGGAAACAATAAAAAACTACTGTAAAGATAAAAATAACATAAAGAAGGTAGAAATAAGTACATCTTTACCTGTCATCCCTGAGAATACAGCCCTTTTTGACACGCCTGGGATCGATGCAGCAGATGATGCCGATCGGTTGATGACCGAAGCATCCATGCATCTTGTCGATTTGCTTGTTTATGTGATGGATTATAACCATGTACAGTCCGAGGTGAATCTGCAATTCATGCATACGTTAAATGAGAAGCGGATCCCTTTTTTCGTGGTGATTAATCAAATTGATAAACATGATGATAAAGAGCTGTCATTTACAGCGTTTGAAGCAAGTATAAAACAAACCTTTACTAATTGGAATATTCATCCAGAGGCAATCTATTATTCTTCTTTAATTGATGAGCGGGCAGCGTATAATCAATTTCCACAGCTAAAGAAAAATATAGTTGGATGGCTAAAAGAAAAACGTGGGTTAATTGATTCTATTGCAAATTCCATTCGGGATGTGGTGGAGGAGCATAAGCGCGAATTAATTGATGAACTTGCTGAGAAAATGGCTTCTTTTCCTGATCAACAGCTTGATACAGCAAACTTGTATGCGCAAAGACAAGCCATCGAGCAGCAAATTCATGATGTAGAAGCCGCACGTCATGATTTGGAACAGCAATGCCGTGAAGAATTGGATGCAACCTTAAAAAACGCGTATCTGATGCCACATGATTTACGGGAGAAGGCTGCGGCCTTTTTAGAAGCACAGCAGCAAGATTTTAAAATCGGTATGTTCGGCTCGAAGAAAAAAACACAGGCTGAAAGGGAGATACGGCAAGCGACATTCTTACAAGCATTAAGTGAAACAATGGAAACCGCCATCCAATGGAAACTGCGTGATAAATTTACCAATTTGCTGAAACAGTACGGAATAACGGATCAAGCGCTGTTCGAATGCATCCAGCAGTTAGCCATTGATTATACCACAAAGGATCTGGCCGCTCTAATAAATCCGGGGGCGAAGGTTAATGGTCAATCCGTCTTACATTATACAAATGAGGTAAGTCAGGACATAAAACAAAAATATCGCAGCCAAGCAAAGCAACTATGGGAGCAGATTGATGGGCAGCTCACACACGAGAATAAGAAGAAACAACTGGCATTTAAAGATGAGCTGGACGAAATCAGCCAATTGTTGAAACAACAGGAAACAAAAAATACGTTGCAGCAAACATTGCTAGATAAGCAATACCAATTGGAGGAGCTGTTGCAGCATCCTGGGCAACGGGACGATCGTTTATTGGATCAAGTTTTATTGGAAAAACAGCAGTTTACAGGTCAACGTCTTGTCCATGAGCAAGTAACAACTGATGTTGAACCGTTTCAGGAAAAATCTGTTGAACCTGAGTCGAAACGTAGTCATTCCTTATCCAGTGAGGATGTATGTACGCGGATCGATCAAACCTTGGAAACGATCAATGGACTGCCAGGGTTTCAAACGGTTGTCACGGATTTAACCGAAAAACGAGAGCGATTAATACATCAATCCTATACAATTGCATTATTTGGTGCGTTTAGTGCCGGAAAGTCATCCTTTGCCAATGCATTACTTGGAGATTTGGTGCTACCTGTCTCACCAAACCCGACCACTGCAGCAATTAATCGGATTTGCCCGGTTACAGAAACATATCCGCATGGTTCTGTTGTGGTGCATATGAAGCACCAGGATGTCCTTTTTGAGGACTTAGCAGCGATATGCCGACCGTTTGCTCCTGCGGCAACGGATTTTGCCGGATTACTGCAATGGGTCAAAGATAATGATATTTATAAAAACAAACAGTTAAAACAACTGCACCAATCGTATTTGCAGGCTATGCTTTCAGGGTATCCAGAGCACCAGGAATTGTTAGGGGATTCTATCTCTATCAGTCTTGACGATTTTGCTGGATATGTAAGTGATGAAACGAAGGCATGTTTTGTGGAATCGATTGATGTTTATTATGACTGTGCGATTACCAAACAAGGAATCACCTTAGTCGATACACCGGGAGCGGACTCGATCAATTCGAGGCACACGAATGTTGCTTTTGACTATATCAAATATGCGGATGCCATGTGTTTTGTCACATATTATAACCATGCGTTGTCACGTGCGGATCAAGACTTTCTGATGCAGCTTGGCCGGATAAAGGATTCGTTTCAATTAGATAAGATGTTTTTTATTGTCAATGCAGCAGATCTGGCTAAGGATGAGATGGAGTTGCGTTTGGTAACGGAGTATATTGAAGAACAATTATTGCAGTTTGGTATTCGATTTCCGAAGTTATTTCCTGTTTCCAGTAAACAGGCATTACAGGCGAGACAACAGCAGTTGCCTGTAAGCAAAAAAATGCGAGCGTTTGAACAGGAATTTTATGCCTTTATCCAGCATGACTTGGCAAGCCTTTCCATTCAAGCAGCTTTACTTGATATCCGAAGGGCTTACCAAGTGCTAACGAATTATATTGCTTCAGCAAGCTTAAATGAACAGGAAAAGGACCAATACCGGACCAAACTGTTGACCGAACAAGAAACATTGCAGCAAGTGGTTAACGATATGGATACATCCTTATACCAAAAGCAGATTGCGCAAAAGTTGGATAAACAATTGTATTATGTCATGGAGCGGTTAGGGATTCGATTTCATGATATGTTCAAGGAATTCTTTAATCCTGCGACCATCACGGAAACAGGAAAACAAGCAACTATTCAACTGCAACAGAGCTTAAATGACTTACTCGACTATGCAGGATATGAGCTGGTTCAGGAACTACGTGCGGTTTCACTGCGAATCGAAGCTTACATGCGTTCACTTGCTGAAGATGCGTATACGACATGCAAGGAAAGAGCAGAAGAAATCGATCAGCAACTATTATTACCCGGTCTGTCTTCGTTTGACTTCTCGACGCCTGAATACGAGCAGGCGTTTCAAAAATTAGATAAAACGATCTTCCAAAAATCGTTATCCCTTTTTAAGGGAACAAAAGCCTTTTTCGCAAAAAATGAAAAAGAACTCATGAAAGATGAAATATACCAAACCTTGGTGCCATACGTAGAAAGCTATATGGAGGAAAACAAGGCTATAATGCTGAAATCATATCAAGAACAATGGAAGCAATTGATGGAAAACATGCAGCAGGAAACCATGCAAACGATCAGACAATCTATTAATGATGCCTTGTCGGTGCTTGAAGAAACGATTGATATTTCCCACTTACAAGCAAAACAGCAAGAACTTGAAACGATTATGAGTAATGAGCAAGTAAGTTAGATGTGAAAAGTTTTTGGAAAGGAGGTTTGACAATGGCAAAATCGAATAAGATTATGCTTGTTGATGGAATGGCATTGTTATTTCGAGGGTTTTATGCTACTGCGTTCCGCGGGAATTTTATGAAGACTAGTCAAGGCGTGCCCACTAATGGGATTTATCAGTTCCTACGGTATTTCCTTGATGCGGTTGATAAATTTACCCCGACACATGTAATTTGCTGCTGGGACATGGGAAGTAAAACCTTTCGTACCGATTTATTCACAGATTATAAAGCAAATCGGGGAGAGCCACCGGAAGAATTAATTCCACAGTTTGACTTAATCAAAGAAGTCGTTGCAGCATTTGATATGCCAAATGTGGGGGTTGTCAATTTTGAAGCCGATGATTGTATTGGCACGTTAGCTCAGCTCCATAAAACTGAAAATGATGTCCTTATTTTGACCGGGGATCAGGATATACTACAGTTAGTTGATAATGGAATCAGTGTTGCGATTATGAAAAAGGGACAAGGCAATTATGATGTGTTTACCATCGATAATTTTTATGACAAACGGGGAATTACACCAAAGCAAGTAATTGATTTAAAAGGATTAATGGGTGATTCCTCTGATAATTATCCAGGGGTAAAGGGAATTGGCGAGAAGACAGCACTCAAACTGATTCAAGAATATGAATCAATCGATAATATGCTGGTCAATATCGACCAATTACCGACAGGGATTCGCAACAAAATTGAAACAAATCTTGATATGCTGCATCTATCAAGGGAACTAGCAAAAATAAAGTGTGATGTTCCTGTTACTTGTCCGTTGGAGACAGCTGTATGGCAATATGATAAAACCAAACTAAATGCTACGTTCAGGGAGCTTGAATTTAAGCATATGGCGAAACTAATCGGTTAACTTTAAGACGGGTCATTGGAATTACTCCAATGGCCCGTCTTCTACGTATAAATTACCTTGTGATAGGAAATCTAAAAAATGAAAAGTAATAGGAAAGGAGTATCCACATGGATTTTAACTGGATTTGGCAAGCGGCACTAATTGTAATTGTTGGCACACTTTTGTTGCGCGTTGCTGGAAGAAAAACGATTTCGCAAATGACATTAGCAGAATCTGTATTAATGATTTCGATCGGTACATTACTTATTCAACCAGTAACAAGCAAAAGTGTCTGGCTTTCATTCGCGGTAGGCGCCGTACTTGTTTTAACATTGCTTGTGATGGAGTATGGCCAATTGAAATCGGACGGTTTGGAAACAATGATTACAGGCAAATCAAAAGTACTGATTGAAAACGGAACCTTGAATGAAAAAACGTTAGCAAAGTTACGTATGACGGTCGACCAATTGGAAATGAATCTCAGGCAAAAAAACGTTACAAACATGAGCAATGTCGAATGGGCAACTCTCGAACCTAGTGGAAAACTGGGAATCACTTTAAAAGCAGAAGCGCAACCTGCAACTAAAAAGGACATCCAGCAATTACAGGAATCGATTAATCAGATGATGACCACCCAACTGCAATTACAACAATTAACGAAGCAATTAAGCGATACCAACATGCAGTTTGATCAAGCAAATATTTTTAAAGAAGTGAAAGATAATGATCATAAGTATACCCCTCCAGAACATTTGCAATGAATATCCACGTCTTTTGTTTTTTTATCAGTGGTGTTTAAGTTCACCGGGGTGACAGACTGCAGTTCATGAACACAGGAATAAATTAAGAAAACCTGTACAACGAATAAGTCGTTATACAGGTTTTAGGTGGAAAGCAAACCTATTTATGGTTGTTATTGCGTTGTTTGTTATGATCGTCAATATCGTTATTGTCAAGGAATTCATTTTCATTCGCAAATTCTACATTATCAATTTCACGATCAAAATTATCATCATTATGGTTACGGTTTTTGTTTAAATCACGATTGTTATTGTCACGGTGATTCATGGGAACCCCTCCTGAATTAATTTATGTGTGAAGCAATTTGTTCACAAACATATTTTTTCCCTTTCCTTATAAAATAACCTGTTTTTTTCAGCAAAGGCTTGTCGAATTCTTCCAGTAATGGGTTTGTCTGTGATAACATGTTTACAATAAGAAAAAGCGACCATATATGATTAGGATTAACGATATATAGAAAGGGTTGAATACTTTGGTATTTTCCGAACTGGAATTACAAAACTATAAAAGATGCTATCCCTTGTTAACAGATATTGTCCAACTACATCCTGTCATTTGGCTTCATCCCCCAAGAAACCAGGATGATGAACTCCCAAAACTGCCTGTAAGGAAAGCGGATATGATTGAGGCAGAACAATTATGGCAGCGGTTTGCCCCATTTTTAGCAAAAGCATTTCCCGCAACCAATGGTGGGGTTGTTGAATCACCATTGCGTCCAATACCCTCCATAAAAAAACGGCTGGAACGTCAATATGCATTACCTTTCACTGGTAATCTATACCTAAAAAGTGATAATGAGTTGCCGATTGCAGGATCCATTAAAGCACGAGGAGGTATTTACGAGGTTCTCCAGTATGCTGAAAAGCTGGCGTGCGGTGCTGGTCTAATTACTCAGGAAACTAATTATGACGTGTTTGCAAGTGAATCATTGCAGACATTTTTCAGCCAGTATTCTATCGGTGTTGGCTCTACAGGAAACTTAGGATTAAGCATTGGAATAATTAGTGCGAAGTTAGGGTTTCATGTCACCGTTTACATGTCCAGTGATGCCAAACAATGGAAAAAGGATTTGTTGCGTGAGAAAGGTGCCACGGTAGAGGAATTTTCCGGTGACTTTAGTGAAGCAATCCATGAAGGGCGCGAGCAGACCGAAGCAGATCCAATGGGTTATTTTGTCGATGATGAGGATTCCGAGCATTTATTTATCGGGTATAGTGTAGCAGCATTAAGACTGGAAAAGCAGCTTGCTGAACAACAGATTAAGGTTGATGAAGAGCACCCGTTGTTCGTCTATCTGCCGTGTGGTGTTGGCGGTTCTCCCGGCGGTATTACATTTGGATTGAAGCAAGTGTTTGGCGAATATGTCCATTGTTTCTTTGTGGAGCCCACCCATTCTCCTTCGATGCTGATCGGATTGCTGACAGGTGAACAGGATAATATTTGCGTACAGGATTTTGGACTTGATAATCATACCGAGGCTGATGGACTAGCAGTAGGGCGGCCGTCACATTTTGCAACTTCTATAAGTGATCGGTATATAAGCGGGATATACACAATAGCCGATGATGAATTGTACAGATTGCTTTATATGCTTGCTGACAGTGAGGGTATTTACATTGAACCATCGGCTGCTGCAGGATTGTCAGGGCCAGGTAAAGTCGCACAAACTAGCTATGCGTCCGATCATCAGCTAAACATGAATGAAGCAACACATATTGTGTGGGCAACAGGAGGCGCGCTTGTTCCGAAGAAAGATATGGAGCAGTTTTATGAAAAAGGTAAAAAGCTAATGGATGAAGCAAAAAATTAATGAAGTATGGTTGGTTGTCCCATAGCCTTGTGCACCAAATCGGCTTGGGGACTCACGTTTCTGGATTAGGCTGCCTTGTTTTTATCATCATGATCGTCTACAGTTATATCCTTATATGTTTCCCAGTATTGAATTTGTGGTAAACGCCAATAAATCCAATAATCATGAATGAGCGATACACTCACGAAGATAATTGCATTCCAGTCAAAGTATTTCATCCGTTGAACTCCTTTCTCTTATAATTCATATATACACAGGCAGAGCTAGTCTAAGAACAAAGATGGGCGACGTTGTTCAGCAGGGTAAACATTTCTGTGTGGGTTAAGGTTTTATAATTCCCCCACATAATAAGATGAAATTAATTTGAAGGTGAAAAGAAGATGAGTAGGTTGCTAGTACAGCGTCTCCAGCTATTTACCAGCTGGATTACGTTATTTATTATTGGTACGGATTTATTTGTTGTATCCCCGCTATTACCCTTGATTGCGGAACAGTTTGGTGTTACACCGTCAAAAGCCGGCTGGATGGTGACAACATTTTCATTAATGTATGCCTTGGGCGCACCGGGATTTGGAATTCTATCGGATCGCTTGGGAAGACGTAAATTGATTGTTGGCGGACTTGTGGGTTTTATGATTGCAAATATATTGACAGGGACTGCCTCCACGTTTAACATTTTAATTGGAAGTCGGGTACTTGCCGGGATTTCCGCATCCGCAATCACTTCGTCTGTGTTTGCTGTAACGGGTGATTCAGCACCAGAAGGAAAAAGTGGCCGCTGGCTAGCGATCGTCACTACTGGATTTCTAACTGCATTGTGGTTAGGTGCTCCAATCGGTACTGTAGCAGGGAAATTTTTGGGATGGAATTATGTCTTTATCGTATTAGGTATTGCAGCAGTTATTCTATTGGTCTTTAATTATCGCATGTGGTCAACAAAAGAAACAGCTCAGCAGAAAAGTGAAACGAACAGAGAGTTAAAACGAATATTACTGAATGTTGCGGTAACCATGTTTTGGGCTTGGAGTGTTTATGGTTTATATACATACCTTGGAACAGGCTTACAATCGGTACAACATCTGTCATCCATACTTATTGCTGTGGCTCTGATTGTTTATGGTATTGGTGCCATTAGTGGCAGTTTGTTGGGAGGACGTTTTGCTGATGTCTGGACGGGAGGATCGGTTTCTACTACTAGTCTGGTGGCTCTTGGTATTGTTTTGTTACTACTGGGATGGTTATTTTCGACGTGGTTATTGTGGATACTGCTTGCATTTTGGGCATTTTCTGGATATGTGGCATTTTCCTCTTATCAAGCCCGGCTTGCGAAGGAATTTCCGGACAATCTTGGAAGTGCAATGGCATGGAATCAAACCGCCATGTACGCAGGAATAACGCTGGGATCCATCTTTGGTGGCTGGATCATTAATCATTGGCCATATACATTACTTCCCATTATTTCTGGAGGATTTGCTTTTGTGGCAGCGATATGGTGTTATCGTTGTATGAAAATATCGTAAAAAAGGAACGGCACTTTATTATTTTTTCCCAAAGTATATCGCCAACTCCTCATTCATCTGTTTCTTGTTTTGGGTAAATTGTTTTACACGATGCCCATTAGCGCCCGAGGGATGGGGAAATCCAGTAAGTATATACTTGTTGTCAATCAGTTGATGGTCAGCGAGATATTGTAGTACGGTTGAGACGGTTACACCCAGTGGAATGATTAGTGGGTTATTTAACCGGGACAGATCATTTATAAAGCATTGGATCACATACTTTTTTAATATTTCTGATGATAATATGGATGGTGTGGATCCAGTATAATTTTTGCCCTTGTAAAAAACAGGGTACGGGATTAATCCTGTCGTATGGACCACATGATTCGCCGGGCCGAATAAATCTGCCGAAGAAGCTATGCCAAAATAATGATGCAAACCTAATTCATCAAGCATATGAATTAGGTTTTTTCGCATGGGCCCTTGATAGCTGGAAGCAAGCTTTGCTTGATGGAGTAACTGTTCGTTATCCAATGGTTTTCCCTTTAATTGAACAATTCTAGAATAAGCTTGCTGCATTTGATAAAACCCGGGTGTGATGCCAACAATTAAGAGGCTGGCCTTCTCGTTAATATATTCGACCGGTGCATAATAAATGGCCAATTTCTGATCCGGCGATTGCTCTAGCAGAAATGAATTGGTTACGATTTCTTCTTTTTTTACAGGCATGGATAAAGTATAAATAGCATTTTTGAATTGATTTATCCTGCTATAATCGGTTATCCCCATATTCCATCCTCAAATCTTCTAGTTTTGATCACTATATCATAATTATGGTCGAAAATCAGGGATTAACACGTAAACATGGATTGAATTCGCATATAACGGTAGAGCGTTCGAGCATGTCGTCCTTTTAGGGGTATTCGGATTGATTAATGGACGAAGGTGTCGCATAAATTCCTGATCGCATTGACACGCTGGCCAATGTTTTTTGTAGCACAAATCATGTGCTTTACACGCAGCATCTACAGCATTAACCGGCGCTCCAGGACCGCTACAGCCCGGACCATCAATTATAAACCTGGAAACAAATAAAAATGTGGACGATTTCTGCTATTTCTTCTTGCTAAGGGCATATGTTTCCTCTCCTCACACTTTCTAAGTAAATCTTTCTACAGCATATGTTTGGTCTTAGATGCTGTTAAGTTTGTCTACCTAATCCCAATCATTTTTAAACGATTTTCGAATACACTAAAATGAAGTGTTGTCCAACCAAAAGGCGGTATGATTAGGAGGACCGTTATGAATCAATTTATTATAAAAAATGGACTAGTCTTAGGGGGAGGCGCCATTCAGGGGCTAGGAATGGGGCTGTTTTTATTTCCTAATTCTATTCCGTCCGGTGGTTCTGGCGGGATTGCGATCCTGTTAAACTACTGGTTTGGCATTAGTACAGGCCTGGCGCTTTGGATCGCTAATTTTTCATTGCTTTTGCTTGGTATTAAATACTTTGGCAAGGCATTTGTATTGTGGACGATCATTGGGATTACGGTGACCTCTGTCTCTGTCCAATTTTTTGAACAATATGTACACGTCCCCGAAAGGAATTTGGTGTTTGACCTTGTCCTTGGCTCCACATTCCTAGGTATCGGGGTGGGGATGCTAATGCGGCAGAATGTCTCCAATGGTGGTGTTGGTGTTGTAGCCATGATCATTGCTTCGGGACGAGAGATCCTTCCGGGTAAGCCGCTATTTTATATTAATTGTTTTGTATTTTTGATTACAGCAATGGTTATTGATTGGAAAATAATTTTCCTTGCCTTTTGCAGTCAGTGGATTTCAACAAAAGTAGTGGACTACGTCTGCAGCCTCACATTCCATCAGACATATACACTTGGCTGGCGGAAAAAGTAGTCCTACATATAATTGTAACGGAAAACCGTTTTTTTATTTTCTTTTCCATTTTTTCCTTTGACATGGATCAAGGTTAACACAAGTAATCCAACAACCAGTGTCAAGACAGCGATCGAGATAAACATACCAGTTCGGGACCAATCCATTAACCGGGAAAATATCGGCGGTCCCAATGCAACACCAAGAAAGCGGACAGACCCGTACAATGATGTGACAAAACCTCTCCGCTCTTTCCCGACAGCACCGGTGATGATACTGTTTACACACGGCAGTATAAGACCAGCACCGACACTGCTGATAGCCAGGACCACAAGAAAAGGGATTAGTTTTTCCAAAAAGACGAGTGAGCCGTACGAAATGGTCATCAACAGGAAACCGAGTACGGATAACTTTTTCATTCGCTCTAAATTCTTGCCGATCTTACTTCCGGTAATATAAGAGGTTGTTACCATTACCAGCAATGGAATGGCTAGTATGAACCCTTTGATTAATCCATCAATTTTATATGTCTGTTCCAGAACATCCGACAAAAAGAATAGAATCCCAAACAAAGTGAATAAACAGGTGCCCCCGGCGAGATACGTTGTGAGGATCCATCTGCCCTCCTGTTTAAATACACTTAACAGGCCATGCATATATTTCGCAAACGGTGGTGGTGCCTGGCGGTTACTTTTTTCTTTAATAAAAATCATGGATAATAAAGCGGAAAGCAAACTAATAACCGGAAAAACAAAAAAAACAAAAAACCAGGTAATTAAAGCAAACAATGATCCCAAAACGGGAGATAACACTTTACCAAGCCCGTTAGATGCTTCAAAAATTCCTAAGACACGGCTTTGTTCGCCGCCCTTGAATAAATCGCCTGTCAGGGCCATTGCGATAGGAGCGGTTCCTGCAGCACCAATCCCCTGAATAATTCGGCCAATTAAAATCCACATATATTCATGTGAAAAAAAGGCTGCACCAGCGCCTGCCAGTAATCCACCCAATCCAAATAAAATGAGAGAGGGGACGATAACGATCTTTCGTGAAAATCGGTCAGAAAGATATCCAACGACTGGAATTAAAATGGCTGCAGCAATTGAAAAAACTGTAATGGTCAGACTAACCTGCATTTGTGAAAGCTTTAGGGTGGATTTCATCTCTGGCATCATCGGGATTAACATGGAGTTCCCTAATGTCATGATCAGTGGAATTGATCCGATAGCAAGGATGGTCATACCCTTATTTTGTGATGTTGTGGATGTCACTTTGTCTCCAACTCCTCCGGATAGATATGTTTACTACTTTAGGTTGATCGGTGGAGAAACGAGCCACCCTTTTTCTTTGGAAAGCTGCAGGAGTTTTACTTCATATTCCTCTTTTTGGTTATGGAATTCGCCATACATCGTTCGGAGATCTTCCCGAATGGCGATTCCCATAATATAACTGCAGGACATTTTACCGTTCATTAATTCTGTTTGAACAAGAGCAGCGATTTCTGGGTCATTAAATCGGGCGCCAGCTGGAATATCCTGCACCTCAACATTGGGACGATCTGGAGGCGCTGGCGGTAATCGTATACCGGTCTCTTTTAAGATTGTTTCAACCTGCTGTTCTTCCTGGGTCAAAACGTTTTCCAACAAATCCTCCAACAAAACCTTTAAATCGTTATCCCCTGTATGGTTGATCAATACTTGAGTTGTTACTAACACTGCTTTTGTATGGTGTAAATACGACCACAAATGAAAAACCTCACCGGAATGAAGAGCTTCATCTTGAGGCTTATTCGTTAAACTGCCCATTGTTTTACCCCCTGAAAATATGGTATGTCCGTTTCTGCTTTGCAGCTGCATCTGCAAACATGCATAAATGTAGTTTTCCTAAAAAGATAAAAATTATTTGTGTGGAGATGGATAATCCTTTGATGGAGTATAAAATAACATGCTTTTCTCGTGGGATTAGAACCAGAATGATGACTTACGGCTTGTTACTCATTTAATTTCCACGATTTTAACCGGGACAGGAACCTACACCTTATTTATACATAGGCTAAAAATAGATCGATATTAACCAAAAGGGGATGGTGTTTAGGGGATATGAGAAAAAAACTATCATTACTTATCATTGTGTTCTTTGTTGTTGCTATTGTTACCGGTTGTTCTAATCAAGGTGGTACTTCAGCAGATGCCAAACAGGATAATGTCATTCGGATTGGCTATCAAAAGAATGGTCCCCTTCTTATTTTAAAATCGCTGGGTACGCTTGAAAAACGTTTGAATTCACTTAATTACACGGTAGAATGGAAAGAATTTCAAGCCGGTCCCGCCCTAGTAGAGGCGTTACATGCTGGAAGTATTGATTTTGGAAGAACAGGAAATTCACCAGTCATTTTTGCGCAGGCTGCAGGTACCCCTTTCAAAATTATAGCCGCAGGAAAATCGAAGTTTGAAGGAAGTGGGATTCTAGTGCCAAAGGATTCTGATATTAAAAAGATAGCGGATCTGAAAAATAAAACGGTAAGCTTCGCGAAAGGATCCAGCTCACATTATTTGCTGATTAAAGCGTTAGAAAACGCTGGCTTACAATATACGGATATTACACCGGCTTTTTTGTCACCAGGAGATGCGCGAATTGCCTTTGAACAAGGAGAGGTCGATGCTATGGTTGTTTGGGATCCATATACTGCTTCAACAGAACTGTTTTCTGACGCAACCTTGCTTGTAAATGGGGAAGGGTTTACAACCGATCGGGACTTCTTTATTACGAATGATCAGTTTGCCCTCGATCATCAGGAGTTAATAGATGTCGTCATGGAAGAAATAGAAGCGTCATCTGATTGGGCAAACAGCAACCATGATGAATTGGTTTCCATGCTTTCTTCCGTTTTAAAGTTGGAAGAAGATACGATTCAAAAGGCGGTAGAACGGCGGACCTATGGAGTAGACCCAATTAGTAGTGATATTGTTCAGGAACAACAGGCAATTGCTGATACATTCTGCCGATTGAATATCATTCCGAAAGAAATAGATGTAAAGGATACGATGGCCGAAGAATCAAAATAGGGAAGGAGGATCAGGCCTATGCAAGCAAAATTAAAAAAATCGGCCGCGACATTCATACCCTGGCTAATCCCATTGTTTTTATTGCTGGGATGGCAGCTCTTATCATCGATGGGGGCGATTCCTCAAAAGGTATTACCGGCACCTACACAGGTGTTTAAAGCAGGTGTTGAGCTTTTTTCAACTGGTGAGTTAGTTGATCATGTGTCAATCAGTTTAAGCAGAGCATTAATCGGATTTCTGATTGGTGGGGTTATTGGTTTTTTATTTGGATTATTCAATGGTATCTTCCGGATGGCCGATCTTTTTTTTGATACATCGATTCAGATGTTAAGAAATATTCCCCATTTAGCATTAATCCCACTTGTTATCCTGTGGTTTGGCATTGACGAGACTTCAAAAATCTTTCTGGTAGCCTTAGGAGTGCTATTTCCAGTTTATATTAATACCTATCATGGGATTAAATCTGTTGACAAACGTCTGGTTGAAATGGGGAAAGCATACGGACTGAAAGGGGCCGGTCTATTTTTTCATGTTATTTTACCGGGGGCAATGTCCTCGATTCTTGTCGGCATCCGGTTTTCATTAGGAGTTATGTGGTTGACATTAATTGTTGCCGAAACGATTTCCGCACATTCGGGGATTGGGTACATGGCGATGAACGCGCGGGAGTTTATGCAAATGGATGTCATCGTGCTTAGTATTGTGCTTTACGCATTGTTTGGCAAGTTATCGGATGTGATTGCCAGGTTCTTAGAACGAAAATTACTTAAATGGGATCTGTAAATGTGAACAGGGAGGAAAGTAAAGTGAATGTCATTACAGAGCAAACAAGACATGTTTTACTGCAAAACGTTAGCAAAGGCTATGCCGACCGGTCCGTTTTAAACGGATTGAATCTTCGTATTGAACAAGGAGAATTCATTGCCATTGTTGGCAAGAGCGGATGCGGGAAAAGTACACTGCTTCGCTTGATCGCGGGACTGGAAAAGATAAATGACGGTTCCATTCTTATTAATAATAATGAACTCGTACATGTAAATGAACAGGCACGTATGATGTTTCAGGATGGGCGTTTGCTTCCTTGGAAAAAGGTTATTGATAATGTGTGTGTTGGTTTGTCAAAGGATGCAAGAGACAAGGCAACTATGGCCTTACAGCAAGTTGGATTACATGAACGGATGGGGGATTACCCGGGGAAACTATCTGGTGGACAGCAACAGCGGGTAGCCTTAGCAAGAGCATTGGTCCATGATCCGTCACTATTGCTGCTGGATGAACCACTGGGTGCCTTGGATGCCCTTACACGGATTGAAATGCAAGATCTGATTGAAAAATTGTGGGAAGAGAATAACTTTACCTCCATTTTAGTAACCCATGATGTAGAGGAAGCAGTATCAATGGCTGACCGCGTTGTACTAATCGAGAATGGTACGATCAGCATGGATCAGATCATCCATTTGCCAAGACCGAGACAACGCAGCCATCCAGCCTTTTCCATGTATGTTGAAGAAATCCTGGAAAGAATCATGGATCGAAAACAGACGAAAGATTATGTGATATAAGTGCAATACGTTTTATCCTGCTAATGGGCAGTAAGACCCCACTTCACGTTTTGAGGTGGAACTAAAAAAGATAAGTGGGGGAGAAAGGGTAGGCTAAAATGTCACGTCCTGTGCGTCGAAAACCCCCACTGAATGAAGTTTCACTTTATATGCATTTCACATTAGGTTGCACTTTGACGAAGACATATTACGTTTGCATTTAAACAACATGGTAGTTTATGTCTTTTAAAAACCTATTCATTTTGCAACAAGTTTTTAAAACAGGCTATACGGGCTTACTTCTACATTAATCAATACATGACATCATTATCATGACAGGATTAGATGGTAATCTTCATTAATCCATTATTCGAAAACGGAACGGATTTGTGCTTTCCCACGCATAACCGACCTGAAGTAATTGTTTTTCACAAAGGTGATTCCCCATGAATTGCATCCCCACAGGAAGTCCCCTTTTATCAAATCCCATTGGTACGGATAAGCTCGGTATCCCCGTTAAATTAACAGGGGAGGCAAAAGGCAAACAGCGCCTAATAACCTCTAAATTTTGATCAACCCAATTATTGGAAAATGCTGGGGTGGTGATCGGTATCGTTGGCCCTAGCAAGATATCGACATTCTTAAAAGCTGTATGGAATGCTTTCACTAACTCTCTACGGGCTTGTTGAGCTTTAACGTATTGATCTGTGTTTGTTAATGCACCGGACAGAAGGAAAATGCGATTATCCGCTTCATAGTCTTCTGTATGTGTCTGTAACCAATTGTAATGGTAAGCAGATGCTTCTCCCGTTACCGTTACGTACCCTAGAAACGTTGACATCGATAATTCAGGTATCTCGATTTCCCTTACGTTGGCCCCCAATTTATCCAATGTTGTTAGGGCATTTTTAAATAGTATTTCCACATCTTTGTCTAACTCCTCAAGATAGTATGAGGGAATGCCGATCTCTATACCACTGATTTCTTTATTTAGATCTTCAGTGTAATTAGGTATAGGTACATGAAGACTTGCTGGATCATTCGCGTCAAAACCTGCCATGTATTGGAGCATGAAAGCCAAATCCGAAATGGACCGCGCCATCGGACCAGCGGTATCTAATGACCAGGATGAGGGAAAGATCCCATCAGTACTCACAAGTCCATAGGTTGGCTTTAACCCATAAACTCCACACATAGAAGAGGGGATGCGAATGGAGCCGAAAGTATCTGAACCAACAGCAATTGTTGCTAGCCCAGCTGCTAGAGCAGCACTGCTGCCACCGCTGGAACCCCCTGGCATATACTGCGTATTCCAAGGATTACGTGTATTACCAAAGTACAGATTTGTACCGGTAGACCCAAGGGCAAGTGCATGCATGTTTAGCTTTCCTAACATAATTCCACCAGCAGCCAGAAGTTTTGCTGCTGCTGGTGCAGTTTTGTCAGGAATGAAATCAGCAAAAAGTTTAGATCCGTCTGTTGTTCGGAGGTCTTTCGTATAGAAATTATCCTTAATGCCGACCGGGATTCCATGGAGAGGGCCTTTATAATGGCCATGCATAATGTTCATTTCAGCTTCTCTTGCTTGTTGAAGGGCAAATTCGTAAAGAGGAGTAATATATGAATGGATGATTGGATCGATTGCATCTAGACGGCTTAATAGATAATGTGTCAATTCTACTGGAGATAGTTCCTTTGCCTTGATTAAGGGAGCTAGTTCAGTAGCAGTTAAGAAGGCTAATTCTGACATTGTATTAACCTCTTGTCAACGATCGTCATTGGTGCGTTTTTGTTTAGATGAGGGAATAATTTAAGGGAGCTATGAGCCTCGCTGATCGTAAAAAGGATGTTATCAATATATTGGATGTCTGACTCATAGATAGGTAAGGATTGCAGGTATAAGCCTTGCTTTATAAAATTTGCATCATTCACTCAGCTTACCTCCTTTTTAGACACAAAAATTGCAGGGAAATAACATGTGTTACCTCCCCCGACAATTATACAAATACAACACTATTTTCTATCCCAAAAGCGTTGCTGAGCGATTGCGGAGACTAATTCCTTTCCAAAGTTAGCGTTATTTCCTGCAAAAACAATACCAGATGCGGATTTTATTTTAAACTGGGATTGTGCATTTGACGCAACACCTATTGGTTTATAATGTTTGAATGCTGTTTTCACAAAGGACATAACATCCTGATGGAATTTAGCTTCATTTCTAGCATTTCCACCAACCACGTAGAGAGAGTCAACCAGATATGGGCTGGAAGTCATAAATGTTTTATCAACTTTGATCGTTGTACCATCCGCACCGGTGACCGTACCAAGCGTTTCGCTGATAATTTGTATAAAAATACCACATTGCTGTAAATAATGAAGGACATTCGTTACCTCTTGCCCATTAAACCCATTGCCAATCAGTACACCTACTTTTTGGGTGTAGGCATAACGAGGTGTACTTGCCTGACTGAGCGAGGCGTAACTTGTTGAAACGGGAACATTCTCTCCACTGGGTCTATCAACACCGACATTATCCGCAACGATGGCAGCCATTTGCTTATCCACATTAACCAGTATATCAACAACTTGCTGACGAACAGAATCGCTCTTTACACTTCCAACCTGATAGCTTAGTCCGTCAATGGTGTGTTGCTTTTCTACAGGGGTTAAGCTATTCCAAAAAATTCTTGGTTGCGAAAAGTAATCCTTGAATGAATCGCTTCTAGCTCTAATTTTGTATCCTTCTACTTTCCCCGGGTAATCTTTGTAGCCGCCTTCTTCCGGGGGCACAGTGTATGGTGTGTTATTTGCAAGTGAATTTTCGTGATAGTTTACTTGGTCAACATCGATTCGTTGCCTCATAACGCCTCGTCGTTGATTATTATGAAACGGGCATATTGGCTGATTAATTGGTAATTCAACATAATTGGAGCTGCTAAGTCGATGATGTTGGGTAGCTCGATACGCCATTAATCTTCCTTGCAGAACGGGATCATTGGAAAAATCAATTCCTGGAACGACATTTCCAGGGTTAAATGCGACTTGTTCGGACTCTGTATGATAATTATCAATGTTTCTATTTAATGTCAACTTACCAATGGTTTGAACAGGAACGACTTCTTCTGGCCAAAACTTTGAAGGATCGAGCACATCGAAATCGAAGTTAAATTCATCCTCCATTGAAATCAATTGAACACCAAGCTCATATTCAGGATAAGCGCCTTTATCAATGGCCTCCCTGAGATCCCTTCTGTGAAAGTCAGGGTCGAGACCTCCGATTTTCAGTGCCTCATCCTGAAGCAGGGAATGGACACCAAGGACTGGCTTCCAAACATATCTCACAAAAGTTGCTACATCTTGATCGTTAACAAATAGATACGTATTAATGGACCATGATTCCATCATGCGATAGCTTCTTAAAATACCACGATCAGACATAATCCACAGCACCATATGAAGTGCTTCAGCGTTATTGGCCACGTAGTCCCAAAAACGGTCGTGCGCACCGGAAGCTGTTGGGATATCATCTGCTTGCTTTGCCTGATACGCATGCATTGCATCTGGAAACTTCATCGCATCCTGATTAATTAATACAGGCATTGCAATCGTTGTTAAGTCAACATTTCCTTCCTCTGTATAAAGCTTAACTCCTTTACAACGTAAATCTCTTGCTGTATCATAGGATCCTTTAGGCCCCTGTACAGTAGAAAAACGGACAGTTATTGGCGTTTTTTTGCCTGCTTCTTGTAAAAACCCTGCTTTTGTCACATGTCTCATGGACTGATAACATTCAAACTCACCATAAGCGCTGTATCCTCTTGCATGGACTACCCTTTCTGGTATTTCTTCCTGCACAAAATGCGACATTTTTTCAAAAAACTCATAATCCTGACGTAATGAAGGACCACGTATACCAGCCTTTAATTGATCCTGGTCCTGGGATCTTTTTTTTCCCTCCTGTGTCGTCATTGGTTTTCCTTTGTCTTGTACACGGTACCGATTCAGTTGCTGTTGTTTGCTGTCGTTATTATTAACAGGCTTTTGGTTTCTTGATGACTTCTCATCCATGTAATCACCTATCCTTAATCAGTTATTCAATGCCACTTATAATGTACGTTATGGAAATCGCAATTATTCATTAATAGATACGCATTTTCGAATTTTTATAGGGATTTAATGATTACCAATAAAAAGAGGGGTAACGAAGGCGGAAAAACTTCCATCGTTCGTGGTCTCATCACTTGGATGAAGCCACTTTGTCCGGAATTTCAGCTTTGTTCCACCTTTCATTAGTCTTTAATGTACAAAGTTCCCATTATGTCCCAATCGCTTTTTTCATCTAATTAACGATCAGAATCCTTGTTGTTTTCTTTTGTCGTCATCGTTTGTGGATCTGTTTCTTCAGCAAATTCTGCTTGTAATTGATTTGTTGCTGGTGATTGTATATGATGTTCCACATCGAAAAATTGTTCTTGGATATAGGCATGAAGAAGCGGTTCAACCAAGGACATTAAAAAAGCGGCCATTAATGCAATGGACGTCATTCCCATCCCGGTTTCAAGCAATAGGCCTCCTAATACCCAAAATGAAACAAATGCTAATGCAAAATCGGCGATGGAAGCGACAATGTTACCGAACTTTCGAAGGACAAACAAATCACCAATTAGATAGGAAACACCTGTTACAAGCAGACTAATCCAGAATAACCGTGTTAATGTAGCGTTAAAAAAAATACCGAATGTCGAAAAAGTGATGATAGAAATTGCCACGAACTTAATTCCTAATACCTTTAAATGACCCATGATTAGGCCTCCTTCTGATTGCTTTTGGTTAAATGTTTCAACATACCTATTTTGTCCATATTTTTAAAATTAACCCTCCATAGGGAAAAAAGCTTAAAACAAGTGTATAATAGGTCTGATTCTATATAAGAGGAGGTTTGTGGATGCGAAATATGGTAACAGCAAACAAAGCAAAGTTATTATTATTGATGTTTATCTTCCTGATTGGATGGACATTGACGGGCTGCGGATCACAGTCAAAGGGAGATCAGAAAGAAGATGGAAATTTGAAGGAAACAGATGAATCAACGGCTGATACATACCCAACGGTTGATGAAAACCCTACGGTCACAATAACAATGGCCAACGATAACCAAATTAAACTGGAATTGTACCCTGATGTGGCACCAAACACGGTTAGTAATTTTATTTCGCTCATTAATCAAGGTTTTTATGATGGATTAACATTTCACCGCGTTATCCCTGAATTTATGATACAGGGAGGCGATCCAGAGGGTAATGGGACAGGCGGTCCGGGATATGCTATTAAAGGAGAATTTACGTCGAACGGATTTGATAATAATCTCAAGCATGAACGCGGCGTGCTTTCGATGGCGCGAAGCAATGATCCGGATTCCGCTGGCTCACAATTTTTCATTATGGTCGCTGACTCATCACAATTGGATGGAGATTATGCTGCCTTTGGAAAGGTAACAGATGGGATGGATGTGGTTGATAACATTGTCTCCGTTGACCGTGATGGTAATGATAAACCGAAAGAAGAACAGAAAATGAAAAAGGTTACCGTCGATACGCATGGATATGACTTTCCTAAACCAGATACTGAAAAAACAGAATGAACAACCACAGAATGAGAGCCTGCGCGAAGATTGCAGGCTCTTTTACTGGATCCAACTTGAATAGGAAGACGGAAATAATCGGATACTATTTATATAAAAAAAGGATCTCAGCAGATTTTCATGGAGGGCTAACAACCATGCCAGAATTACCAGAAATGGAAACATATAAAACATTGCTCACACAAAAAGTCGGCGGCCAAACCATTACAAATGTGGTTATTAACCGTGAGAAGTCGATCAATGTATCATCGGATGACTTTATCCGAAATGTACATAATCAAAGAATCGAGTCGATTGAGCGGCGGGCAAAATATTTGGTCTTTCAGCTTGAAAATGGTTCCTGTTTGCTGTTGCATCTGATGCTAGGGAGCTTGATGTTTTTTGGAGCTGAGGAGGAAAGGCCGGATCGCACGGTGCAAATACAGCTAACCTTTGGGGAAAAGCATCTTTATTTTATTGGATTACGGTTGGGCTATCTTCACCTTTACACACAGGCAGAAGTGGAACAAGAATTAGCCGGTTTGGGCCCGGAGCCATTGGACAAAAATTTTTCTCTCGATACTTTTTTAGATCAGCTCCAACATAAACGTGGAAAACTGAAAACAACACTTGTCGATCAAGAATTTCTTGCAGGGGTTGGCAATCGTTATTCAGATGAGATCGCCTGGCATGCCCAATTGCTGCCTGAGCGTCATGTGAATGAATTCACTGATCAGGAAAAAAGTCGACTGTATCAGTCCATCCGTTTCATTCTTCAGCAAGCAATTCAATACGGTGGTTACATGGAGCAACCGTTTTTTAATGGAGATACGACAACCGGCGGATATATTGGCAATACTTATGTATATGGTCGAAAAGGAGAAGCATGTAAACGATGTGGTACACCGATTACTAGAGACAAAATATCATCCCGAAAAACATTTTATTGTACTGGATGTCAGACCTAATGAGCTAACTATCATGGAAGGGGATTAGGATGAAATTTGGCAGTCATGTTTCTATTAGAGAGGGTTATTTAGGTGCTGCCAAGCAAGCGGCAGCCATGAAAGCTTTAGCCTTTCAATATTTTCCGAAGAACCCCAGAAGTTTGTCGGTAAAAGCATTCAATAAAGATGATGCCGTGCTATGCAAAGAATATTGCAGCAAAAATAAGCTCGAATCCGTTGCACATACCCCGTATCCTACCAATTTAACCGCAAAGAGTGCCCAGAAGCGCAAGGATGTTATTCAATCATTAGTTAACGACTTAGAAATCGCTGATGCCTGTGGTTCCATCGGAGTGGTAGTACATTTTGGGAAAATGATTACCGGTGATGATCCGCTTGCAAGTTACCGGTTGATGATTAACATGCTTGATGCGATACTAAGCCAGTGGAATGGCAAGAGTAAAATTTTGCTTGAAAATACTGGAGGTAGGCCGGGTACGATGGGTACAACGTTGGAGGAACTTGTTCAAGTGCGCCATTTATGTGAGCGACCTGAACAGATTGGCTTTTGTCTGGATACATGTCACGCATTTGCCAGCGGGCTATGGAAGGGGGACAATTGGGAAGATGTTTTAGAAAGGGGAAACAAGCTTGGCTACTTTAATAATCTTAAAGTAATTCATTTTAACAACTCGAAATATGCTGCAGGGGAGGGGAAGGATCGGCACGCGAGCATTTTTGGTCATGGTTATATTACGGAACCCCAATTTGACCAGCTTATACAAACCCCCGAATTAAAAGACATACCTTTTATTTTGGAAACACCAAAGGACGAAATTTCCCATAAAGAGGAGATACGACAGTTGCGAGAACGATGGGGAGGAGATTGAATCTTATATGTAACTAAAAACGGAATACAAGTTCAATATGCTTCACAGCCTTCCATGAACGGTAGATAGAGTCTAATTGCCTTCACTATTTTTTCACCCCACATTCAGTTGAACAAGTTGGTTTGGTCAAAATCTACTAAACTGAGTGAAAATATTTTAATAGACACAGATGAAGACAGGAAATAATACAGATTCAATTATTTAGGTGGTTATTGATCGTATATAATGCCAAGGGATATGTTACAATCTATAAAAGACTTTGATAATTTCATGAAACGAGGTACGAAAATGGGGAAACATCATGAGGTAGAGGTTGATTCTATTCTAGTCGCTAATCAGCCGAACACATTTGTAACGAATCAAGTTGCAACAGCGGATCTGGGTTATGGCGGAATTCCTGGCGATTTACATTTTGGTTTAACAAAATTAGCTGGGGCACGGGAAACAATGTATCCACGAGGAACGGAAATTTTTAATCGACGGCAGCTATCGATTGTTTCAGTAGAGGAATGCTTCATTATTGCAGAGAAATTAGGGATAGAGCAGATTTTGCCAGAATGGTTAGGTGCAAATATTGTACTGAAGGGATTTCCGAATTTAACGAGACTTGCACAAGGCAGTCGTATTATTTTCCCAAGTGGAGCAGGGATTCTGTGTGAGGGTGAAAATCTTCCTTGCACACAACCGGGAGAGGTGATTCAAGAACAATATCCGGACAAACCTAAAATGGCAGCACATTTTGTGAAATCAGCGCTGGGTTTAAGGGGGATTGTCGGTGTTGTGGAACGTCCAGGAGAAATTGTCTCGGGTGATAAGGCAAAAATAGTTGTTTAACACCTGCTTTCCTCTTCTTTAGAAGCGGAACATCAGGCTCGTTCAACCTTTGTGTTCCGCACTTTTCCTAGGAAAGCATTCTCTAATCACTCATTTAATTCTAGGGGAAATATATCGCTGATAGAAAAATCAATGTC
Source organism: Lentibacillus songyuanensis (assembly GCF_039548255.1). NCBI lineage: Bacteria > Bacillati > Bacillota > Bacilli > Caryophanales > Bacillaceae > Lentibacillus > Lentibacillus songyuanensis. The sequence continues at coordinate 79,543 of NZ_JBCLVH010000016.1, read as the reverse complement.
TGGAAAGCATGTGGAACTAAAAAGTTGATTTTCACTGAAATAGATTTCGTCGAGATTGAGCGTATTATCGCGGAGCACATATTTTTCAATATATTGATTTTGATGGTCAACGATTAGATATTCTTTTACACCGGCTTTTTCATAATAATTTCGCTTGAGCAGGCGGTCATTGCGTCCAGTGCTGGGAGATAGCACTTCAACAACTAAATCTGTTGCGCCGTAACAACGTTTATTATGCAGTTTGCTTGGATCACAAACGATGGAAATGTCAGGTAGTACAACCACATCATCTTTCCCTTTTTTCTCATCTTTAAAAGGGAAGACAACTTGCAGATTGCTGCTAAATATATGGCATTTACCTCCTTTAAGTGCGAGCCTAAATTCGCCCATTATATTTGCAACAACATTTTCATGTTGAAATGAAGCGGGGGCCATATAAATAGGAATACCCTCATACAATTCAACACGTTCTTCCTCTTTAACATAGAGTAGAAATTCATCCAATGTGTAGGTTTTGTTTTTATCCAAATCCGTCATCATTCTAGACCCTCTTCATTTGTCTGAATTTTGGAAACTATCTATTTTAAAAGCAAGCATCACATGATCAAGTTCCTATTATAGGCGTCTATTACACTATTAGCTTTTCGATTTTATGTTATATTATTTCTACAAAGTCAAAATACAAGGAGCTTTCTTGTTGAAAAAACTTATTCTAATTATAGCAAGCGTTATGATGATCAGCTTAATCATCGCTTCATTCTTTTACCAAAACCATAATAATACGCTGTCTATGCCGCGGTATGTAGAACTGGAGAAGCAAATTGCACAGCATGAACAAGCACAGGAGCCAGAACAAACTTTGTATGCCCAACATACCATTGATTACTCCTTGCAAAACGACCAGCTGAACATTACGTTTGATAAAGGTAAGAATTGGATTAACGTCCCCATTGATAAAGATAAACTGTTTGCCGGGGATTATAATGGAAGTGAACAAGAACTGATTGAGGATAGTTATGTGTTAACAAAAAACCGGGTTGCTTTTTTGTATTCAGAAGGGGAGAACTGGGAACACCAAAAAATCATCATAACGTATTCGCTTGATCAAGGTAAAACATGGCAAGATTCCGTTGTGACAGATCCTTATCCGTCTATTCGGTTTCGAAAAGTTGATTTTCTTGATGATGACTTCGGCTATGCTATTATTTCCGGTGATCGAACCATGTCACAAGAGGGTTCAAGTGTCTTTTTGACCCATGATGGAGGAAAAGATTGGGAGAAAGCTAATGGCCCTGATACGACAAGATTACTTGCAGATGGCGGATTTATTGATCAGAAAACGGGATTTTTATCCTATGGAACGATTAATCCGGAAGCACCGGATCTTTATGTTACGCAAAATGCCGGAGACTCCTGGGAGAAAGCAACATTTCATATGCCAAAGAAATACGATGTTGTTTTTGTAAGCGCGGAGGTTCCAGTAAAAGAAGGGAACCATTTAGTAGTTTTGGTTAATCAAGGGCCAAATGGCGACTATCTGGGTGGAGAAGTAAAGGGAAAGTTTATTTCAGACGATCATGGACGAACATGGGATTTTGAAAAGGAGGTAGAGCCAAATGAAACAGACGAATAAATTCACGCAGATTATCGGCTGGCTCCTGTTTTTGTTTGCCATTGGCTTTTTTTGTTTACAAATGGGCTATTTTTTCGTCCATGCTAAGTTTCAGGCAGAGTATATTGATAATCGAATCTTTTATATCGTGAATATGTTGTGTGTCATCAGTGCAGCCCTAGCTATTTTATTGCTGGTTCATATGATAAAAAAATGGAAATGGATTGGTACTGGTGTGGTTGTCATTTTTGTCGTTGTTAACATAATGTTACTAGTGAATAGTAATCAGCAAATTAGAAATATCACCAGCATTTCACCAGATTTTAAACATGTTTTTTCGATTAAAGAAGATATAAAGCATGGGGAGGCTGTTTATTACCGATCGTACTATGGAATTTTGGCCCTGCCGAAAGAGAAATTACCCTATGAAATTGGGGATGAAACTCATGTGGAGTGGTTAGCAGACGATGTTGCTGCGTTTACATACAATACTGCAGACGATACGGTTCATCAATTTGTTGGTACATATGGCGATCGCGGTGGCGATGGCTCGTACTATTATGTGGGTCCCCAAATGCATGGGGAATGGAAGGGTGATAACGTAAGAGTTGTCAGCAATACGGATGGGATCACCGTAACCGCTAATGGGAAAACCGAATCATTTGATTGGGATCATATCGTTCAGTTCGGGACACTTGCTGTAGTGCTGACGAAAGGTGACAAGGCAGCTTGGACGCTTTCGCTAAATAAAAATTTTGAAGTTCATTCTGATGCGTCTATACCTGCTTCAGCTGAGATAAGTTTGTATAAGGCAAGTTTAGAGAAGGAGGAGCCAAGAAATCTGCGCTATAGTGGTGGGCAGGAATGAAAATGGACAAGGGAGAGAGAAGATAATAGGGAACCTGTCATTGGTACAAAGGCTTAAGAACAAGGTGTATCTTATATTAAAAGTGCCAGCTTTCCTGAAAGTATAAAGTTAGCGGGAATTACACTTTACTTTGGCCAACGATTCCGCTATTATTCAAAATAAAGACAACTATCAGATAAATACATATAAAAATGGGGGATGAGGATGAACATTGAGTTGCAACATTTAATCCAGAAGAAATGGAAATTGCTTATTCCTGTAGTGATTTTTCTATTTGTCTTTTATTTTGGCTTACCGTTATCATTAACCTTCTTTCTTGATTGGGTGAATGCTCCATCGCCATTTTTTCAAATGAACTGGGGCTGGCTGTACGCTTTTTTGCAAATCCCAATGACATGGCTGTTTGCTGGATTCTATTATATCAAAATGAAACAGTATGATAGACGCATCGCACAGTTGGTGAAGGAGGATGCGGCGTGAATCTCACCTATTTCCTTTTTTTTATTTGTATTATCATTTGTACAATGATTATTACCTACTGGGCGGCTAAGCGAAGCCATACGACCAACCATTTTTATACCGCCGCAGGAAGTTTGACAGGCTGGCAAAATGGTCTGGCGATTGCAGGAGATTTCATTAGTGCCGCTTCTTTTCTGGGGATTGTTGGTGCTATTGCACTGCATGGCTATGATGGTTTCTTGTATTCTATTGGCTTTTTGGTTTCCTATTTGGTTGTGATGATTTTCATAGCTGAACCTGTTCATCATTTGGGAAGGTATTCGCTGGGCGATGTCATCTGCGCACGTTTTGCCAGCAATCGGATGCGTTGGACAATGGCCATTGGTGCATTTTTGATTTCCATATTATATATGATTCCACAATTAGTGGCTGCCGGCTTACTGGTTCGATTATTATTGAATATTGATTATTCTGTTTCCGTTGTCATTATTGGTGGATTAATGACCGTGTACGTCGTGTTTGGTGGTATGATTGCTACTTCTTGGGTGCAAATTGTAAAAACGGTCGTTCTTTTGTCGGGGACTTTTTTGTTGTCACTCATTGTTCTCTCTCGATTTGATTGGGATGTACATGCCATTATTGCAAAAGCGAAGGACTACACACCGCTCCACGAACAATTTTTTATGACTGGACAATTGTTTTCCAATCCTTTGGAACTCATCTCTTTGCAATTGGCATTGGTTTTAGGTACGGCAGGACTGCCACATATATTGATTCGTTTCTTTACCGTTCGCAACACAGTGGAGGTGCGGCGCTCGCTAATGAGTGCCACCTGGATCATCGGTATTTTTTACGTCATGACGCTTATCCTTGGGCTTGGAACGATTGCTTTCCTGGGATATGAAAAATTAGTAACAGCTGACGCAACTGGAAATTTAGCAGCACCACTATTGGCAAGGGAAGTGGGCGGTGATTTTTTACTGGCGTTTATTTCGGCGATTGCATTTACAACCATTGTCGCCGTTGTTGCTGGGTTGGTGATTTCCGCGACCACCTCATTTTCGCACGACATTTATCATCATATTTGGAAAAAGGGAACATCATCTGAAAAAGAACAACTCCGGGCGGCCAGATGGACAGCACTTGGTATTGGATTGATTTCTACCCTGTTTGCCTTGCAATTGGAAAATATCAATGTCACATTCTTAGTGTCATTAACGTTCATTGTCGCAGCATCAAGCAATCTCCCGGTTTTGCTGCTTACTATTTATTGGAAACGCTTTAATCAGACAGGTGCAATGGTCGGGATGATATCCGGCTTTATCGTTTCATTGGCAATGGTGATTTTGGGGCCCAATGTGATGGACCCTGTGGACGGCTGGATATCAAAAGACGCGGTATTTCCGATGTATAACCCTGGTATTATCGCCATCCCGATCGGTTTCGCAGGTGCCATTTTGGGGAGTATATTTTCTGGCGGGGAAGAGCCCCCTCAGCAATGGGAACAGTTTTATGTTTACTCGCAAACTGGAGTGACGGGCGAAGGAGAGATGATTGATGAAAGAAATGACCATCATTTTATTTGAACGCCTTGGCTTGCTGTTGGTCATTGCATTTGTCATGACTCGAACACCTGGTTTTAAGACATTATTGTATCGAGAGTTCAGCTGGAAAATGGCTATCGTTCACGCAAGTGTGTTCGGAGCTTTTGGTATTGCCAGTACAATTACCGGTTTTGTGCTTGATGGCACAACCGTGATCCATGATTTTGTCTTTCACGTATCGGGTGATCAACTAATCGTTAGTTCGAGTCTTGTTGCTGTGGTAATTGCCGGTTTACTCGGCGGTCCTGTTGTTGGTTTTGGCGCAGGGTTGATTGCCGGAGGTCATCTCATGTTATTAGGCGGAATCGGGGGCTTGTCTAATGGCATTGTTAATCCGTTAACAGGTTTGCTGGCAGGATGGACAGCACGCTTTTTTTCCGATGAGCGGGTTATATCACCATGGAAAGCATTATTTATCGGTGTTTTCCCACCAGTATTACAGATGCAAATGCTGTTAATTCTTCATACACAATCCGAAGAAATTGTTGGTATTGTAGACATGGTCGGTCTTCCGTTGGTACTGTCCAATAGTGTTGCCATTGCGATATTCACAGCGATGATTGCCGTTGTGCTGCGTGAACAGGAGAATGAAGCAGCTAAAGCGACTAAACAGGCTTTTTCCATTGCAGAAGAAGCCCTTCCATTTATTAAAAAGGAGGATACAACTCAGATGGCTGAAGGCTTGGCAAAGCTTCTATATGACCGTCTGGATATTGCCGCAGTAGCCATTACGGATCAACGACAAGTACTAGCCCATGTTGGCATCGGACACGATCACCATCATCACGGGGATTTGATCACTGGTGAATTAGCAAGACAAGCCATTTTGCAAAAACAAATGAAAATTGCTGAGTCACACAGACAAATTCCATGCCATCATCCCAAATGCCAGTTGGAATCGGCAATCATTATTCCAATTATAAATGCGAATGAAGTGACACAGCTGATTTACTTCTACTTTCGCAAAGCTCAGCATATCCGTCCAGTAGAGCGAATGCTCGCGGCGGGACTTGGTGAATATCTTTGCAATCAATTGAAAATGCTCGCGGCAGATCAATTAAAGGAACATATGAAGGATGCGGAATTAAGAAACCTGCAGGCTCAAATCAATCCGCATTTTCTTTTTAATACGTTGCATTTAATCGCCGCATCTTTTCGCAAAGAGCCTGAGCATGCTCGTCATATTACGGTACAACTAGCACAATTCATGCGCTTTAATTTGAAATTGGTCGCCACACCGCTTGTTACGCTGGAAAAGGAATGTGAACATGTCAAAGCATATTTAGCGATCATCCAAGCCAGGTTCATGAATCGTTTGCAAGTGAGTTTTACACATGAACCCGATTTGCTTGATGTACCAATTCCCCCTGCAACGATCCAACCTCTCGTGGAGAATTGTATTCAACATGGGCTAAGTAATATGGTCCATCGGGCAAGGATCGATGTCAGCATTATAGCGAAGGATAGGCAGATACAAATTAGTGTAAGGGATAATGGCTGTGGTTTTAAGAAAGAAATTTTACAGAAAGTCACAAAAAAGCCACTAACGCAGAATGCTAATCACGGAACAGGCCTCTATAATGTCAATCAGCGTTTGATCCGTTTATTAGGTGAGGATGCACAATTGTCCGTACGAAATCTACCGGAGAAGGGTAGTGAAGTGGTATTTATGATCCCAATGAATCAGGTTGCAAAGGAGGAAATTTCTTGAAAATGCATGTACTGATAGCAGAGGATGAACCAATGGCCCAGGAAGAACTACTATATTTATTGGAAAAACAGTCAGATGTCGTACTATGTCCGTGTGCAGAAAACGGTCAGCAGTTAATGGCACTTTATGAAAAATACGTACCAGATGTAATTTTTCTTGATGTGCATATGCCGCATTTTTCCGGGATGGAAGCAGCTAAAAGAATTATCGGGAAATCTAAGCACGATGCTCCATTATTTGTCCTGACCACAGCGTATGACGAATATGCATTGCAAGCATTTGAAATAGAAGCAGTTGACTATTTATTAAAGCCATTTGATGAAGCCCGTTTTGACAAAGCATTAAATCGTCTTCGTCAAAAGCTTTCACAACGTATGATGCAAGAAGTGCCTAAAGTCAGTCCTGTAACAACATCCAGAACAACTAAATTGCTTGTTGATGATGGCGAAAAGACCGTGGTACTGGAACCAGATTTCATCTATTATGCCGCCCCCAGCCAACGTGCATTAGAAATTCATACAAACAATAGAGTTATTATTAGTAAGATGTCCCTTCAAGAGCTGGAAAAGAAATTGCAGGGGTTCCCTTTTTTTCGCACACATCGCAGTTACTTAGTCAACATCAATTATATCCAAGCAATCACCCCATGGTTTAACGGAACGAGCAATATCACTCTGTCAGATAAAGCACAAACGCAAATTCCCGTCAGCAGGTCTGCTCGAAAGGAACTATTCCAACTGCTGGAGACGGATGGGTAAGTTTTTAAATTAAAAGATGTTGTCGGTATTCAAAGGGATATACCTGATGATCAAACATGCGACCATTCATCCCTAAATAAGTACCGTTCAATCACAACTTTCGACGATTGAGGCGGAAATAGTCCACAGGTAGGTTAAAACAATTATACTATCAGTAAGCGCTTTCAAAGGAGAGGAAATGTATATCCATTTAATTTAATAAGGGGGTTGGGAAACTTGAATGGTGAGCAGTTGAAACAGGATTTTTCTAAAAAGCCGGATTATGTGAAGGTAGAACAGAGTGAGGAGTTCCAGGGCTACATGGCAAAACGAAAAAAATTTATTTTGCCTTACACCATTTTCTTTTTGGTATTTTATTTTTTATTACCGATTTGTACTTCTTACACAACATTTCTTAATAAGCCGGCAATCGGTGATATTTCGTGGGTGTGGCTCTTTGCGTTCGCCCAATTTGCCATGACATTCATCCTATGTATTGTTTATGTAAAAAAAGCTGGTGAATTGGATAAACAAGCGGATGAAATTATTGAGAATCAATTGGAACAAGGGGGAAATGGGCGATGAGTGCAACGGTTATCATTCTGTTTTTACTAATTGTATTATTGACACTGGTCATTACTTTTTTTGCTGCCAAGCATACCAAAACTACAGGTGACTTTTATACGGCTGGCGGTGGATTGAAAGGTTGGCAAAACGGTATTGCGATTTCTGGCGACTATTTGTCAGCTGCATCCTTTCTTGGTATTGCCGGAGCTATTGCATTAAATGGTTTTGATGGATTCTTTTATAGTATTGGATTCTTAATTGCATACCTGGTCGTTATGTTCTTGGTGGCTGAACCTTTACGCAATTTAGGCAAGTATACGTTGGCCGATATGATCAATTCCCGTTTTGATGCGAAGAAAGTGCGTGGAGCAGCCGCAATGAGTACCATTACAATTTCGATTTTTTACATGATTGCTCAGCTTGTCGGAGCAGGTGCTTTGATTCAGCTTTTATTTGGTATTGATTATTGGATTGCTGTTTTAATTGTAGGTGTCATGATGACGATCTATGTGCTATTCGGTGGCATGATTGCTACAAGTTGGGTGCAAATTACCAAAGCGGTTCTTCTGATGGCGGGTATGATTGTTATTTCTTTCCTTGTCTTATGGGAATACAACTTCAACATTGGGACGATGTTTTCCGAAGTTAAAACAGCAACGGCTCACGGGGCTGCTTATTTAGAACCTGGTTTAAAATACACACAGCCACTTAGTACGATTTCCTTGATGCTTGCATTAGTGCTTGGTACGGCGGGCTTGCCACATATCTTGATGCGCTTTTTTACCGTAAAAGATGCCAAGTCAGCTAGAAGTTCTGTTGTATCAGCGACATGGATTATCGGCATCTTCTATATACTAACATTGTTCCTCGGCTTTGGAGCAGCAGCGTTTGTCGGCGATTCGAAAATTATTGCTGCTAATGCTGGAGGAAATATGGCTGCGCCGTTATTAGCAAAAGCCATTGGTGGTGAGTTTTTGTTCGCCTTTATCTCAGCAGTAGCATTCGCGACGATCCTTGCAGTTGTAGCTGGTTTGGTTCTTTCTGGAGCTTCTGCGTTTGCCCATGATTTGTATGGAGAAATTTTCAAAAAAGGGAAAGCAACGGAAAAACAGCAAATGCTTGCGGCCCGTTATGCAGCATTGGGTGTGTCGATTTTATCAATCATTCTAGCTTTATTTACACAATATCTGAATGTCGCTTTCCTTGTTTCATTGGCATTTTGCATGGCAGCTAGTGCGAATCTGCCAGTGATCCTGTATACAGTCTATTGGAAGCGCTTTAACACAACAGGGGCAGTGACAGCCATTTTATCTGGCTTAATTTCTGCTTTAGTACTCGTTTCGATGAGTCCAAGTGTGTTTTCTCCAGTCGAAGGAGCGGCATTGTTTGTCGGAAATCCAATATTCCCACTGGATAATCCGGCCTTGGTATCTGTACCATTAGGCTTTTTGGGTGGGTATGTTGGCACGTTGTTATCCAAGGAATCTAACCCTGTCCGTTACGCAGAAGTAAAAGTTAAAGCTAATACTGGTTATCGGGAACAGGCTTGATTCTTCAAAAGATGAATTGTTTCGACCCTGTAATGATTTTTCTAATTTACAGGGCCATCGTGTAGCTTTACTATGTATTTTTTGTAATTGCGTATCGTAGACATAAGAAAGAGTAGCTTACAAATTGGAAAGTATGCTTTTAACCGGTAACCTGGGTGTTCAGAGATCCTAAGAGAAAGGGGAAGAGATGGATGAACAATCTGGCTTCAGAGCTAAAAAGTGAGCCTAATTTGAAAAACTATGAAGAGGTGTACGCAAGTTTTTCTTGGGAGGATGTGGAAAAGGAATTCTCCTGGTATCAATCAAATAAAGTAAATATGGCACATGAGGCCATTGACCGGCATGCGGATTCCTGGCGTAAAAATAAAGTGGCTTTGTATTACAGTGATGGAAATCGGGATGAAAAATATACATTTCAGGATATGAAATGGGCTTCTAACCAGTTTGGAAATGTCTTGAAAAAAATCGGGATTGCCAAGGGGGATCGTGTCTTCCTATTTTTACCCCGGGCGCCAGAAACATATATTAGTTTGATGGGAATACTAAAAATCGGTGCGATTGCAGGGCCATTGTTTGAAGCATTTATGGAACAAGCAGTGCGGGATAGGTTGGATAACAGTCAAGCGTGTGCACTTGTAACGACACCTGCGCTGCTTCCGAGGGTTCCATATACCGAATTGCAACATTTGCAACACATTATTTTAGTAGGAGAAGGCGAAACACCAGAGAATATTGGTAACACGAAATTTTATCGCTATGAAGCGGAAATGAATAAAGCAAATAAGCACCTGGATTTGGAATGGTTGGATCGAGAAGATGGCATGATCCTTCATTACACATCTGGTTCAACAGGCAAGCCAAAAGGTGTTTATCATGTTCATAACGCCATGATTCAACATTATCAAACTTCGAAATGGATTTTGGATTTAAAAGAAGATGATGTTTTTTGGTGTACGGCGGATCCCGGATGGGTGACAGGGACATCTTATGGCATATTCGGACCGTGGTTGATGGGAGCCTCTAATGTGATTCGCGGTGGCCGTTTTACACCAAGCGATTGGTATCATACGATTGAAAAGTATGGTGTGACCGTCTGGCACAGTGCACCAACAGCATTCCGTAAACTGATGGCAGCTGGGGATGAGGAAATTAAAAGACATGATTTGAGCACGTTGAGACATATTTTGTCTGTTGGTGAACCATTAAACGCGGAGGTTATCCATTGGGGCAGAAAAGTCTATGGATTGGATATTCATGATCATTGGTGGATGACGGAAACTGGCGGTGCGCTTATTTCAAATTATCGTTGTATGGAGGTAAAACCAGGTTCGATGGGCAAACCTTTTCCAGGCATAAAAGCAGCCATCATGGACGGGGAAGGCAACGAACTTCCACCAGGGCAAATGGGACGATTAAGCATCAGATCCGGCTGGCCGTCGATGATGCGAGCAGTTTGGCGAAATGAAGAGAAATTCAACAGTTATTTTGATGTACCTGGCTGGTATTTTTCTGGAGATCTCGCCTCCATGGATGAAGATGGGTATTTCTGGTTCCAAGGACGTGATGACGATGTGATTATGACCTCTGGTGAGCGGGTAGGACCATTTGAAATCGAAAGCAAACTTGTTGAACATCCCGCTGTTGCTGAAGCAGCAGTCATTGGTAAACCAGATGAAGTGCGCGGTGAAATTATTAAAGCTTTTGTATCGTTACGCGATGGTTATAAAGCAAGTAACGATTTAGAAAATGAACTAAGACAGTTTATCAAAAAAGAGCTCGCGGCTCATGTTGCTCCAAGAGAATTGGAGATTCGAGACTTTTTACCAAAAACCAGAAGCGGTAAAATCATGCGCCGGGTACTGAAGGCATGGGATCTTAACCTGCCAACAGGGGACTTATCAACGATGGAGAAATAGTTTATGGGCAGGAAAATGAAGAAATACATTCGACCATTTTAAAAGTTTATTTTAATTACCATTTTTTCACTTTAAAAGCGAGCTCATAAGCTAATTGTGTTAAAATTGAAATACCTACTCTGTTCAACTACAATCAGTGGGGGAGGAAAGGCAGGCTAGGAACGCCACGTCCATGGCGAAGCCTGCCGTCGAAAACTCCCGCTGATTGTAGTTTCACTTTATAGAGAATGTAGGATCAGGAGTTAATCAGTATGACAAATAAAAACAAACGAAATATGCATGTAAAAAATGATAAGGGGATAACGTCTAACTAATCAATCAACTTAATAGCGTTTCCCATATTTGAAAGGGGAAAATAATTTGAATCAAACATTGTTAATTATTGACGCACAACAAGAATTAGTGGATGGCAATCAAGAAACAGGCCCGGTTTTCCATAAGGAGCAACTTATTAGGAATATTAATAAAGTAATAGACAAAGCAAGAGCAGAAAGTGTTCCAGTTGTGTTTGTAAGGGATTTGGATGTTGCTGAGGGAAAAAGTCATGGATTTCAAATTCATAACGAAATCAACGTAACTTCTGAAGTAAAGATTTTCGATAAATCTGCAACGAATGCTTTTTACGGTACAGGTCTTCTAGAATACTTAAAATCACAGCACATGGAACATATCGTGATTATGGGTTGTGAAACCCAACATTGTATAGATAGTGCGGTTAGAACAGCAACTATTAGCGGTTTTGATGTAACATTAGTTGGAGATGGGCATTCGACATTGGGTAATGATGTTTTATGTAAAGAACAAATTATCAAACATCATAATACTACACTTCATGGTCATTATAATGTGGATCACTTTTCAATTGTCAGGAATTCAGAGGAAGATGTGTTTCAACCAACGCATGATTCATACAGGTAACTCAATAAGGTGCTATTCTTCAATAGAATAGCACCTTAACGTTTTGAGAACTATTGAATCTATTATCCAATGAAGCAATTAAGTAAAATGGCCAAATCCAGAAAGTTAGTGTGTAAATTCATTTAACCGGAAAGTGTATTTGACATATGTAATTTGCCTTTTTCATAGCCCTTAAACTTAGACATCGTTATAATTCCTATTATGGGCCCAACACTAAGTAATGTGAAAACCCACTCCCAACCAATAAAATCTCTAACTAATGGAATAAGGTTTATTGATCCAATTGTTATTAAATATCCAATACACATTTGAAAAGTCAAAGCGGTTCCAGCGTACTCCACTTCGGAAAACTCAGATACAGCTGCTGAAAACTGGGCTGAGTCAGCAACTACAAACATGCCCCATACTAGAGCAAGAAAAATCGTTAACCAAGGATAATGCCCAAATGCAAATCCAATACTGATTGCACATAATCCACTCACCGTCATAGCAATAATCGTTAAATTAGAACGTCCAATCTTATCTGAAATCAAACCTCCTATAACACATCCAACCCCACCAGCAACACCAATAGAACCAAAAGTAACTAGTGCGCTTACCCACGGATCAAACGACGGAGAATAACTTGAAAAACTTGAAATCAAAAATGCTGGTAACCAGGTCCACATACCATACAGTTCCCACATATGACCAAAATAACCATAGTTGGCTAGCATGACTGGTTTATTATGTAAGATTTTTTTCACCATTCCCAAAGAAAATGATTTATTGTTTGCACTTCCAGGAGCATCACTTAAAGCATAATTCATTAAAATGGCAGCTATGATGGCAAGTAATGAACATAGCAGGAGAACAAGGCGCTCATCAAGAAAGGATATAAATAATGAAATAAAATGTGGAAGGGAGGAACCAAGGGAGAGTGCAGCAATAAGTATACCTGTAGCAACACCACGCCGTTTTGGGAACCACTGAGAAATTAGTTTTACGGCTGGAGGATATACACCAGCCAAGGTTATTCCGATGAATATACGGAATAAAATACCTAAAACTCCCTGATCAATAAAAATTAGCATCCCATTTAACAAAGCCCCGGTAAATGCCGACATTGCAAAAAACTTTCTAGTGTTATAACGATCGGCTAATCCGAAAAAAGAACTCACAAAGGCACCAATAACAAAACCTATAGGAATTGCAATGGACAACCAGGATTCCATTAATGAAGTTAAATGCCACCTCGTTTTAAGCTCGGCTTCTATAACGGACGTACTAAACCAAAGGCTTAGAGAAAAAAATACGGAAATGCCAATCAAGGTTAATGCAGTCCATCTGTTCACTTTCATGTATTTACCTCCATTCTCTGTGCTGTCCAGACAAAATGTTATTCCGGCCTCAATATGTTAAGTAACAATGATACATCGTTCGCGGATCCAACAGATACAATCTTTTTTTGATTCGGGTCAGCAAACTTCTTCACCGTCTCTACCAGATCCATTCTTGTTATAATCACGTCCGCATTGTTTGTAGCTTTCATAAAGGTGTTTTTCGTCGTATTCACATCGATCTTGTGAATTTCCGCGGACGTCAATCGTTTAATTTCATCCAAATAAAAAACACACGAACTTGTTTTGCATTCAACAAAAAGATAGCTCCGTTTTCGTTGCAGGGGCCTGCCAAATAATTGCATGTAGGCATATCCGGACAATAACACGTTTTCAATATTGTAACCGGATTTATCAGTATCCTTGATAACTTGTTCTACAAAGGAATGGTACGGATTCTGCGTTTTAAACTTCATTATTTCTTTTTCGCATGCAACTTGAGTTCCCTTCCCTTCCCACTAATGCGTAGTATAAAAAGAGGAGAGAGTTGTTCTTTCCTCTCTTCTTTTTTAATCGCCTTCTCTAGGAAATCTATAGAACCAGATGTGAATAGTTAGTAGTTACCTAGAGAGGCTATTTTTATCCCGCCTTAACGGGCAGTAAGACCTCACTTCAAGATTTTGAAGTGGAACTAGAAAAGATAAGTGGGGGAGAAAGGGAAACCCCCACTGAATGAAGTTTCACTTTATGTATAAAAACAATTTTTGGCTGGTAATCGGCCAGCCTGTTAAACACAGCAGATATTTGGCAAAAACGATACAGATTAAAATTTTTCAGGGATATAGAGGTAGCTCCGAAACTTGTGTAAGATATGGAAAGGAGATATGAAATTGAGGCACCGGGAAAAAGTTTATTTTGGTTGGTATTTGGTCGTAATAGCAGCAATCATCACCTTGCTTACCAACGGATTACGACTGGGAATCGGTCCTTTTGAAAAACCTATTCTTTCAGATCTATCGATGACCCGTACGGAATTCTCAATGATTGTGGCCCTTGGGATGCTTGTTTACGGGGCAGGGATGCCAATCGCGGGATGGTTGTTAAAACGTTTCACCACACGAACTATTCTGTTAGTCGGTTTGGTTCTTACATGTATTGCTGTTTTATGGACCGTAGCTTCTAGCAATACAATATCATTTTTATTTTCATTCGGTATTTTACTGTCGCTGGGACTGTCCTTCATGAGCCCTGTAGTTATGACGCCGATCATCAGTAAATGGTTTATCCGTAAAAGAGGGCAAGCGCTTTTCTATATGACAACTGGAGCAATGGCAGGAATCGCGGTTGTCACGCCGCTTGAAACAGCTCTCATTCATTCTATTGGCTGGCAATATACCCTGTTGTTTTTTGGCATTCTTTTTCTCATTCTCGTCATTCCGTCTGCAGTATTTGTCATGCGTGAAGCACCAGTAGAGACAGATTCAGGAGAGCATAACCAGGCCACTAATCAATTGAAAAAAGAATCCCAGATGCAACCAAAAATCGCTTGGACAGACGCTCTGAAAACGAAACCCTACTGGCAGATTGTAGTCGGACTGTTTGCCTGCGGATTCAGCATGAACCTTCTTGGCTCACATGCCGTCCCAATGTTGACAGATCATCATTTTTCACCTGCAGCTGCTTCATTTGGAGTCGGGCTGATCGGCTTTACGGCGATTTTCAGTACGCTGGCGTTGGGGACGATTGCGGACCGCTACCCGCGAAAAATAATCTTGGGCATAATCTATGTAGTACGTGGGTTCGGTTTTCTTGGATTGGTTTTTGCCGTCACACCATGGCAACTTTATATCGTGGCGATCATTGGAGGGCTGGTATGGGCAGGTTCAACTGCAACGGCTTCCGCGATCCTTGGTGATTTGTATGGCGTGCAACTGGTCGGAATCCTGTACGGATGGGCATACTTCGGTCATCAAATCGGAGGTGCTGTTGGCAGCTTTTTGGGCGGCTGGGGTTATGAGGCGTTCGGAACTCATGTTGTTGCATTCGGTGCAACTACTATTTTGCTAATCGTTGCGGGTCTTGTTTCCTTTCAATTGCCTTCAAAATTGTCTATGCCAACCCTTCCGATGAAGCATAAGGAGATGCAAGCAAAAGGATAACTAATTCTTTTTATCCCACTCTTAAATGAAGCTTCACTTTATAGGAAATTATAGTTTTTAATTCTGCCACGCTGAGTTTGCTGTATGACAGAAGGTATTTACTAATGGGGAAAGAAGCTCTATAGTTAAAAACATTAGCTTACCATAATTACATATATAATTCCGGTTTTATACAAAGAGGGTTATTTTTATAATAAAAATAACCCTCTAAGTGCCAGCAGAAATCGAAAAAATTTCTAGGAGGTATTTGAAATGAAAAGGATGAAAGCGATACAAATTCCATCTAAAGGAAAAAAGATGAAGCTAGTAGAGGTTCCTGTCCCTCAGCCCGGAGAAGGACAAGTACTGCTTCGTGTAGAAGCATGCGGGGTATGTCACGGAGACTCGACGACCATTACAGGGGGTGCACCGGAGTATCCCCGTATTCCTGGTCATGAAGTAATCGGTATAGTTGAGGAACTTGGAACTAGTTTGACGAAATGGAAATGGAAAATTGGTGAACGTGTCGGTACAGGATATAATGGAGGGAACAACCATGTAACAGGTTTGACGATGGACGGCGGTTACGCTGAATACATGGTGGCTCATGAGGATAGTTTGTCCAGCGTTCCAAATGAATTATCTGCATTAGAAGCAGCACCACTTATGTGTGCTGGTGAAACAACGTTTAGTGCATTAAAAAACAGCAGAGCACGAGCCGGTGATCTTGTAGCCGTCCAAGGTATTGGCGGACTTGGGCACCTAGCTATCCAGTACGCAAAGAAAGCGGGATTTCGTACTGTTGCCATTTCGCGCGGTCGTGCCAAAGAAGAACTGGTACGTAAACTTGGAGCACATCACTATATTGATTCAGAAAAGGACGATCCGGCAAAATTCTTACAAGCTTTAGGCGGGGCCAAAGTAATTCTTGCTACTGCGCCAAACGCCAAAGCTATTTCTTCTATGGTCAATGGACTTGGTTCAGACAGTGAATTAATTATAGTAGCTAGTTCTGATGAGCCATTAGAATTGTCGGCAATGGATTTTTTAAAAGGACCAAATACGGTTAGAGGTTCGTTTACTGGAAAAGCAAAAGCAAAAGACATTCAAGAAGCTGTTAACTTTAGTGTTCTCACTGATGTACGACCAATGATTGAAACTTTTCCTCTAGAACGTGCTGAAGAAGCATACGACAAAATGATGGCAGCATCGACTCGCTTTCGTGCTGTTCTCAACATTTCAGTGGAATAATTCTGGTTAAAGCACATTATTTCAGATTTTCGTCCGGTATTATGAAAAAAAGGTCTGAAATAATGTGCTCATGGTAAGATTAAGTTGGGCTCCAACCATAAAATCTTATTTAGTATTATTCTTTTTCTTTCTGCTTGTTAAGAGACAGATGATCAAAATGATACAAACAACAGTTCTGAACATATAAAGCAGACTTCTGAAAGCACTTCGATAGAAGGAACGCTGTGGGACGAAGATGGAGACATTGGAGTTGTGCTCTCACATGGAGCTGCGTATTTTTACAAAAAGAAGATTAATGGTCATTTCCACATTTTTGATACAAATAGAAAGGATCCTCGGTGATCATCTTAGAGTTTCTTGTCTATGTACAGAAGATGGGTGATTAAGAATTGTTCCGTTTAATTTTTCTAGTTTACATAATACTTATTATAGGAACTTAAAATTGAAAATGAGCTTTTGTCTCAATTCCAAAGTATACTTATGATAGTGAGACGAATAAAAAATTTAGCTAAGTTACTTGTTTAAACATAACATACCTTCATTTTTTATTTCTATTTTTTGCCCATTGCATATTTAAACGAAAAAAAGCAACCGTGTGGCAGCTGCTTTTATGCGTCTAATTCAATTTTATTTAAAGGTTCTTTGGCCGGTCCCTCGATTACCTCACCAGTAAACGAATACCTGGATCCATGACAAGGACAATCCCAAGTTCGATCTCCAGCATTCCAATTTACTTCGCAGCCTAAATGTGTGCACGTTGTGTCAACCGCATATAAACGGTTATCAGCATCTTTATATACGCCAGTCCGTTTACCATGAATGCGTGTGGTCGTAGCCTGATCAGGTTCTAGATCTTTTATATTGTCATTTGTATATTCGAGTTTCCCTTTTATTAAATGTTTGGCAACGTCGGCGTTTGCTTTTGCAAATTCTTTAACGGCTGGATCAGCTTGGAATCGTGATGGCGAAAACAGTTCTTCGTAAGGACTTTCCTCCTTGCTGATAAGATCACTGATTACTTTTGCGGCGATTGTTCCACCGGTCATCCCCCATTTCCGAAATCCGGTTGCAACAAACACATTTTGCTGGTTCTCGGTAACTTTTCCGATGTATGGGACTTTATCCAAAGTAGTCAGATCCTGTGTGGACCAGCGATAAAGGTATTCGGAAATACCAAAATTTGTTTCAGCAAAATCCTGTAAGGCCTCATAATGTTTGCTGGTTGACTTTCCCTGACCAGTTTTGTGTTTTTCACCTACGATCAACCACATTTCTTCTCCGTTAATGGTGGTAGTTCGTATCGACCGTGTTGGGGTTTCAGCGTTGATATACATGCCCCCTGGAAATTCCTTTGTTGTTTTCATTGCTATTGCATAGGCACGTTCCGGATACATCCTTGCAGGATATAACCCTTGTCCATCATAAAATGGGTAGTGAGACGCCTCGATAACATAACGACATTTTACCCGATGACCGTTACGCGTTACAATTGCTGGATGTTTCGTATATTCCACATCAGTTGCAGTTGTTTGTTCAAAAATGCGGACGCCATTATTAACGGCTTCCTCCACGAGTGCCTTTAAATATTTCAATGGATGGAATTGAGCCTGATCCTTCATGACCAATACTGATTTGATTGGCAAATTCAATGGCATATGGTCCGTCAGTTCGCCAGGAATTCCTAGTTGATCATAAGCCTTTTTTTCCGTTTCCAGTTTTTCAACATAAGATGAAGCGTTTGTAAACAAATAGGCATCCTCTTCTTGATATTCGCAGGAGATGTCATGTTCCTTTATTAGATCTTCTATCAATTGTTTGGCTTCCATTGCCGCCTGGTAATACAATTTGGTTTTATCAATCCCAAAATGCTGAATGAGTTCATCATAGATTAACCCATGCTGTGCTGTAATCTTTGCTGTTGTATGACCGGTGGTTCCGTTTGCCAGCCTGTTGGCATCAAGCAAGACAACATTCATCTTTTGCTGCGATAATAAATAGGCCGCGGTAATTCCAACGATCCCTCCCCCAACAATTCCAATATCTGCTTGAATGGATTGGTCTAATTCCGGAAATTCAGGAAACGCGACCGAGTCCACCCAATAGGCTTCCGGAAACTGTGGTATTTCACGATTACTGGACATTTAATTTTCGCTCCTTATACTGTTATTGCCTTAAAAGTAATTGTTGCTGTTTATTTTTCACTTTTCCCCTCAAAATATCCGAGGATGTTAAATTTATAACAGTAAAATGCAGCAAACCATAAAAGATAGGTGGATAACTTCTTTCCTGAAAGACTAATCTATTGAGCGGATCGCAGGCAGTTTCCAATAAAGACTAGCTGTACATAATATAAGGAAAATTGCTCCCGTTAGCATAATCCAGTCGATACTTACTCCAACGGAAAGAGCAAGAGATGTCAGACCATAAGAAATAGGTGTCAATCCAATCGATGCCATCGTTTGTAAGCTCATAACCCTTCCTATTTTATCCTTTTTTGCAAAATGTTGTATAGCGGACAAGCGGACACGGCAGAGATGTTTGATATCATCATGAACACTCCTAATAATAAACCAGCGATAAGGCTTTGCCATAAAGAAACAGTTTGACTGAGAAGAAGCAAAAACAAAGCCATTAATCCTTGTGATGCGAGACTTATAGGTCCTCTTTTCACTCTAAGATTAATTATCGCAACGAGAAATGATCCAGTCCCAACAGCTAGTAATCCTTCTAAGTAACTAAAAAAAGAAATGATTCCCATAAAAAATTAGGGAATCATTTCTTCTCGGAACTTTTTCAGTGACCTCGGATATCTGGTTCTTTTTTTAATTAATCAATTGTACGGCTATTCCGGTAGCGAGCACGAGACCGGTATTGCTGTGGTGCACGGTTCGCATATTTAATCGGTAAGCTGTAAAAATGAATTAATCTTGTAAATGGTATTGAACCGAAAAGCCCAAAAGCCAACAAGGTGTGAACTTTAAATAAAACTGGGATGCCAGTCATAAGTTGGTAGTTAGGGTTTAGGGTAAATAAACTACGGAACCATGGCCCAATTGCTGACCGGTAATCAAATTCTTCTGGTGTTATATTCATGAACAGCGTCATGTATACTCCTATACCTGAAATGATGGTTAAAGCAATAACAGAATAGAAATCAGCAAATGTCGCGTGCATTCGAACAGGATCGATAACGATCTTTCTAATAAGTAAAATTATCAGCCCGATGACGACCATAATCCCTGCAATCGAACCACCATAAACAGCACCCATGTGGTATAAATGACTGGAGACACCAATCCAATTATAAAATCTAAGTGGGACAACAATCCCCATTATATGACCGATAAACGCAAAGAGAATACCGTAGTGAAAAAGCGGAGATCCCCACTTTAACCATTTCTTCTCGAAAAATTCTGTTGACGGTGCTGCCCAGGTTAATTGTCGGAAAGCAAATCGATACAAAATCCCAAAAATCATGATGATTAAACAGATATATGGATATACTACCCACCAAAAAATATCACTCATTCTACTCCCTCCTTTCTTAGTGGTACATAATTGGATACGGCAGTTCTTCCAAATCAGCTTCTTCCCGTTCAAATTCCAATTTCTCAATTTCCTCTTTCGTTGGCTGAGGGAAAATGAATGTCATTAGAGTCCTAAGAACATTGTAGTACGGATTATCTTCCGGCATATTGTTCATAATACGCTGAATGGCCGCAGCAAGTCTCCTAATTAGCCGTTCGTTATCAGGACTGTCAGGTGCCTGTGCAAGAAACTCGAACAACATCGGCATGTAATCAGCTAATTCATCATCAACTCGTTCAAAACCGGCTTTGTTAATAATCTTTTGCAGCTTGATTAACGCAGCCCCTCGCTTGTTGCTATCCCCTAATTCATGTGCGGTTAAGTACAAACCTTGCCTTGCCCGTAAGTCAAATGTCGCCACATATAATTGTTGCAAGTTTGGTACAGAATAATTGACTATTGGTTTTAACGCTTTTTCCACTTCCGTACGCATGGTTGGTGTTGTTATATTTTCTTCGATGCATTCCATCATCTCTTCTGCTTCTTTAGCAAAGTCATCATTAGGGTATGTTAATAACCTTGATGCAATGACTAAGAGTGCTTGATCCTGCTGCTCCATACTCTTTAGTCCCCTTTTCCAAATGAAATGGTAGCTTTTCCGAATGATTGTGTGTCATTCCCAGGTGCTATTGTAGCAGGTATTCCTTCTGGCGGTGCAAGATCCTCCAGGCTGCAGGCACCTTGCTCATAATATAGATCATCATCCATTTCTCTACGGCCTGTTGGAATAACAAATCGTTCATTATATTTCGCTACACCTAATAAACGGGCCATATCTTCAATTTCCTCAGGAGTGGTATTAGCTTCTCGTAATAAATCGCTTTGCCTGAACGCATCAATTCCACCAACGGTTTTTCCGCGCATGTAAACTCGCATGGCTGTCAGTTTAAGAAGAACATGCCGGATAACTTTTGTGTCCCCTGCCGCTAAAATCGAAGCGAGATATTCCATTGGGATCCGCATTTGATCAACAGCTGGAATATATCCGTCCGTGCTCAATTCATCTTCATTGGTAATGTGGTTCATGATTGGGCTTAATGGTGGTACATACCAAACCATTGGCAATGTCCGGTATTCCGGATGTAATGGTAAAGCAATTTTCCATTTTATAGCCATTTTATAGACCGGTGACTTTTGTGCCCCTTCAATCCACTCATCGTTAATTCCAGCTTTTCTGGCTTCCTCGATAACTTCCGGATCAAATGGATCTAGGAATACTGAAAGTTGTGCTTCGTAAAGATCTTTTGGATCCTCCACGGAAGCTGCAGCTTTTACCTTATCTGCATCATATAACACAACACCGATATAACGAATTCTTCCTACACATGTTTCTGAACAAATGGTAGGCAGTCCTGCTTCCGTACGTGGGTAGCAGAAATTACACTTTTCCGCCTTATGGGTGTTCCAATTGTAATACACCTTGTGATATGGACAGCCGCTCATGCAGAAACGCCAGCCTCGGCATTCCTCCTGGTCGACCAATACGATTCCATCTTCATCCCGTTTATATAAAGCCCCTGATGGACATGAAGCGACACAGGATGGGTTAAGACAATGTTCACAAATACGCGGCAAATACATCATGAACGTATTTTCATATTCCATCGAGATATGTTCTTGTAATTTTTGCACTGTTGGGTCCTGGGAGACAACATCTGATCCCCCTGCTAAGTCGTCATCCCAGTTTGGCCCCCATTCAGGTTTATCAATAAATTCACCAGTAATCATTGACTGAGGTCGTCCAACCGGTAAATTTTCACGTTTAGGACTTTTAATCAAATTTTGATAGTCATACGTCCACGGTTCATAATAATCATCCATGCTCGCCATGTCCGGGTTATAAAAAATATTTAATAGCTTGGAGATTGGTCCGCCCGCTTTTAATTGCAATTTACCATTTTTTAATACCCAGCCACCTTTATAATGATCGGAATCTTCCCAACGTTTTGGGTAACCGAGACCTGGACGGGTTTCTACATTATTAAACCACATATATTCCGTACCTGGACGATTTGTCCAGGTGTTTTTACAGGTTACGGAACATGTATGACAACCAATACATTTATCAAGGTGCATGACCATCGCAACTTGCGCCTTAATTCTCAAGCCAATCAACCTCCTTCAGTTTTCTGATAACCGCAATTGTATCCCGCTGGTGCCCGGTTGGTCCATAATAATTAAAGCCATAGCTTAATTGCGAATATCCGCCAATCATATGGGTTGGCTTTAATGTTACCCGAGTCACACTATTATGGGTACCGCCACGTTTCTTGTTAATCGATGTTGCGGGTACGCCAAGTGTGCGATCCTGTGCATGATACATATAAATCATGCCTCGTGGAATACGATAGGTTAAGATTACTCGTGCTGCGATCGCCCCATTTCGGTTATATACCTCCACAAAGTCGTTATCAACCAGCCCAATTGATTTCCCGTCTTCTTCGTTCATCCAGAGCACTTGCCAGCCCCTAAATAAGGTGGACATGTTGGTCGTGTCGGTAAACATGGTGTGGATGCCCCATTTTTGGTGTGGCGTCAAATATCTAACCGTTAAGGATTGCCCATCTTCCGCTACTCCTTTTTCATTTTTCAGGAACGGACCATAGCTTAATGGTGGTAAATACAATGGCAGTCCTTCACCGAAATCTAGCATCATCTGATGATCGAGATAAAAGGATTGCCGTCCTGTAAGTGTTCGCCAAGGGATGTTATATTCTGTATTTACCGTAAATGGCGAATAACGCCTGTTATCTTTTTCCATTCCACTCCATACCGGTGTTGAAATGGCTGTTCGGGGTTGTACAGTAATTGCATCCAGTGTGTAATCCTCTTCTTCCCGTCCTTTAGAGATCTCCTCCAGTTTTTGTCCGGTTTTAGCCTCCAGCGACTTCCATCCAGCAACAGCACGCTTGCCATTACTTGCCCCTGACATTAAAAGGATTGCATTAATTGCCTGTTTATCTGTATATAGGTCCGGGTGATCTTTTCCGATACCTTCCCGTTTCGATTTGCCAAGACGGGAACCTAATTCGTCATACACTTCTTCTCCAGGAATTGTTACCCCTTTTCCACCGTAGCCCTGTTTGATAAGCGGTCCGATGGTGGTCCATTTTTGATACAGGTTTGGGTAATCCCGCTCAACAATTTTCATTCCAGGCATTGTTTTACCAGGAATTGCTTCAATGTCTCCGTTTCGCCAATCTTTAATCTCACCAAATGCCTGGGCAATTTCACCCTCTGAGTCGTGTGCCAAAGGTGTAGTTACCAGTTCTTCAGTCGCTGGCAAATGTTTTTCAGCAAGTTCGGAAAATACTTTACTAATTTCTCGGAATGTGTTCCAGTCACTCTTCGCTTCCCAAGGCGGATTAATTGCCGCATTAAATGGGTGAATGAACGGGTGCATATCGGTACTGCTGATATCAAACTTTTCATACCATGTCGCCGCTGGCAGGACAATATCAGAAAAGAGACCGGAGCTCGTCATTCGGAAATCAACACTGATTAACAAGTCCGCTTTGCCAGTCGGTGCTTCCTGACCGTTAATTTTAACATCGGTCGGCTGCCAGGAATTTTCCGGTTCGGCCATCACTTGATTATCGCCACCAACTAAATGTTTAACGAAAAATTCATGCCCTTTCCCGCTATCACCAAGTAAGTTCGATCGCCAATTAAAGAAAACACGAGGGAAGTTTCTTGGATCATCCGGATTTTCAATTGCCCATTCTAAATTATTTGCTTTAATTTGCTCCACCACATCGTCGATTACTTCTTGCTCGCTTGTTGCTCCCCGTTTGCGGCTTTCGTTGACAATATCGATCGAGTTCTGCGTAAACTGCGGATAGGATGGCAACCAGCCAAGTCTAGCTGATAGTGCATTCATATCTGCTGGGTGCATTTGATTATATTTACTCTTCCATGGATACCCATCTTGATTCGTTTTCGTTTCGTAACGATATTGATCCGTATGGAAGTAGAAGTATGATGTTCCATTTTGTAAACGAGGCGGTTTTTGCCAATCATTTGCAAAAGCAACTTGCTGCCAGCCCTCTTGCGGACGGACTTTTTCCTGGCCGACATAATGCGCCCAGCCTCCGCCATTAACGCCTTGTGATCCAGTCAATAGGACAAGATTGAGAATAGCGCGGTAGATTTGATCACTGTGATACCAATGGTTCGTACCTCCACCCATGGCAATCATCGACTTCCCTTTCGTCCGGGCAGCGTTATCGGCGAACTCTTTGGCTACTTTAATTACATGATTTTTATTTACACCTGTGATACTCTCTTGCCATGCAGGTGTATAGGGCTTCGGATCGTTATAATCAACTGGATAATCACCAGGTAAATCACGGTTCACGCCAGTATGGGCCATCATTAAGTCATAAACAGTTGTTACTTTGATCCTATTTCCATCTTTATCTTGGATGTGTTTTACAGGGACCCCGCGTTCAATGACATTACCGGTTTCGTCCGCAAAATAAGGAAACTTTACTAAAACCGTTTCATCAGACTCATCAATAAAACTTAAGGCTGGATCAATTATTGACCCATCTCCCTTCTCTAATTCCAGATTCCATTTACTATCTTTATCCCAACGATACCCTTGACTGCCATTTGGAATTTCAAATTGCTTGGTCGTTTCGTCCCAAACAACTGTTTTCCATTCGGCTAATTCAGGTGTTTCCTCTGAATCAATATCGGATGCCCGCAAAAATCTTCCGCTTCGGGAGTCTTTATCAATCGTTACCAAAAAAGGCAAGTCTGTATATTTCTTCACATAAGATTGGAAGTATGGTGTCTGATTATCTACGTAAAACTCTTTCAAAATAACATGGGTCATCGCCATGGCAAGTGCAGCGTCAGTTCCCGCCCGTGCCGGTAACCAGATGTCAGCAAATTTTTCGTACTCGGCGTAGTCCGGGCTAACCCCAACAACTTTGGTTCCGTTGTAGCGTGCCTCAACCATAAAATGCGCATCCGGAGTTCTTGTTTGTGGTAAGTTCGTACCCCAAATAATAAAGTACTTAGAATTGTACCAGTCAGCACTTTCTGGAACGTCAGTTTGTTCTCCCCATACTTGTGGCGATGCAGGTGGTAAATCGGCATACCAATCATAGAAACTTAATATGGTTCCTCCAAGTAGGGATAGGAAACGTGAACCAGCAGCATAACTAACCATCGACATCGCTGGAATTGGACTAAATCCGGCAATCCGGTCTGGTCCATATTTTTTAATCGTATGGATCGAGGAACTAGCAATGATTTCACACATTTCCCTCCATGATGCCCGAACGAATCCACCTTTACCACGTGCCTTTACATATTTATCTCGTTTATCTGAATCTGTAACAATGTTTTCCCACGCTTGGACAGGGTCGCTTCCATTTTCACGTTCCTGCTTCCATAATTCGTATAAGTCACTGCGAACATATGGGTATTTCACACGAATCGGGCTGTATGTATACCAGGAGAAGCTTGCTCCTCTTGGACAGCCGCGTGGTTCGTATTCCGGAAAATCGTCACCTGTGCTTGGGTAGTCCGTTTGTTGTGTTTCTGAAGTGATAATTCCGTCTTTAACATAAATTTTCCAGCTGCAGGAACCAGTACAGTTTACCCCGTGTGTGGAACGGACAACTTTATCGTGCTGCCAGCGTCTGCGGTAAATATCTTCCCAGGCGCGTGGCCGTTGACTTTCTTCTGTCCAGCGCTGATTAATTTGTTCTCCGCGTTTAATATGTTTTAATGAATCAAGCAGCTTATTTTTTGTTTTCCTCAACCGAATCACCCTTCTTCATGTAATGAATCTATTGGATTGAAACGTTCTCCCAATATTTTAAATGTACCCGATCCTTCTTCCATTTCTTCAAGGAATATTCTTAATTCCGGGGCATTTGCTGCTACCAAAATTAAACGTTCCAGTGTGTTCATATCATTAATTTTGTAAATAGCATCAATAACCCCGGCAGGTACATCGCCGAATCGCATCCGGAGTACGGCAATCAAATCTTCTCGGTCCTGAACAAAATTTGCATCTTCTTCAAACATGAACATTGAAAATCTTTCCCTTCTTTGTAAGCAAGATTTCACTAAAACTCATACTTTCATCATTTTAAAGTAATCCGCAACCATGACTTCTTTGATCGTATCTACACTTTTCTGAACAAAATCAGTAATTTCGGTATCCATTTCATACATTTGCTTCGGCGTAAATACTTGGGATAAGTGATGTGAATATCCATTACCATAGTGAAGGACGATGCAATGATATGATTCTTCTTCTTTTACATTAATTTGTACATCATACGAGTGGACATGATAGTCTTCCAATTTGGCTGCAATATGGTTGTATAGCTTTGGAAATTGAATTCTTAGTGAACGTTCCTTGCTATTATTTTTATCCTCTTTCTCCAACGAATCTCACCTCCATGGATATGAAATATTATCTGATGGATTGCTTAATGATCAGGTAAAATTTTTTCTTCTGCTTGATTATGAAGCTGATCAACTAGTATTAAGGATTGAAATCGTTGAACAACAGTATCTGTAACGGTTCCTTCATCAAGTAAGGTTTTGATTTCTTTTGCCAATAGACGAAGCAAATCATGATCACGAGTTAGTTCAATAATCGAATTTTTGAGAGTAGGATCCGCTTCAGCTAATTCCTTGTATAATCCTTCTTCTTCTGAATCAGCATGCCGAAGTGTTCTTGTCTCCCAATGCTCCAGCGTAACAAATGCTACTTCCAGAGCTTTATCAGCATGTCCATCTTTAACGAGCCGATCAAGTAATTCTGTTAGTTCTGCCGCTTCATTTAATGCCGCTTCATGAATTGCGGCATGGCTGTCCGCATGTTTCAATGCAGGTCCTGACATAGTAATCTCTCCTTGGTTGGTATAGTAATGTAATCAAAATGATTTAATCGACTTTACCCGACAAGTAGTCAGCAAAAACTTCCAATTATCGGCTAACAATATAAGCATACCACGGTAAAAAACGTATAACAATACATCGTCACGCCTGTGTGATATGTGTCACGTTGTTACATTTTCGACATTATTTGTTCTGTATTATACGTAATATACTGTTTTTAGGTGTTGAGTTAGTGGCTGCGAACCCCTGTTGATGATGGAACGGAACCAGCACGATCAGCTTTTAAAACAGCATTCATCACAGCCTGCTCAACAACGCTTACTGCAAGCATGCTTAACAGATTAAGATCGGTTTGCACCTCGTTTGTTGATAAGGCAAACAATGTATCGCCATCTATAAATGTATGAGACGGTCGAATCGTTCGGGCAAATCCATCGTGACCAATCGAAGCAATTTTATTGGCCTCAGCCTTTGTAAGTTTCGCATTTGTGACAATCGTTC
Source organism: Lentibacillus songyuanensis (assembly GCF_039548255.1). NCBI lineage: Bacteria > Bacillati > Bacillota > Bacilli > Caryophanales > Bacillaceae > Lentibacillus > Lentibacillus songyuanensis. The sequence continues at coordinate 51,934 of NZ_JBCLVH010000016.1, read as the reverse complement.
CAATCGTTGTATTTCCGGAAAAACGGTTGGTTGTTTGAGGCTGATGCTGTAGCTGTTTCTCGCTTATTAAAAATGCTTTCTTCTTTTTATCATAGGCCCCTGCCAGAATTTCATTTGTTGCTGGGTTAATAATATCCCCAAACGCATTCACCGCAACGACAGCCCCAATTTTCAGATCACCAATTTCGATTGCATGGACCCCAATCCCGCCACGCATAACATGCTCGTAGCCGCAGCATTTTCCCACAGTTGCTCCTATTCCGGCGCCAACACTACCTTCCGTAAACACTTCTTTTTTAAAGGCGCTTTCACACGCGGCGTAACCCATTTGTTTATCCGGACGTACCAATGGATCACCTGGATAAAGATCAAATAGAATCGCACCTACTACAATTGGCACCCGTGCTACCTGTACATCAAATCCAATATCGTGTTCCTCTAAAAAAGCCATCATCCCGCCACCAACATCAAGCCCGAATGCGCTACCACCAGAAAGAAAAACCCCATGTACCTCATCAACCAAATTCTCCGGTTTTAACACGTCTGTTTCCCGTGTACCAGGTGATCCACCCCGAACATCCACCCCGGCTACCGCACCACATTCACAAATAATCACTGTACAGCCTGTCAGCGCCTCGCTGTTATGAGTATGTCCAAAATGAAATCCTTTTATTTCCTCAATTGATATATTTTTCATATGATTCATCCTTTCTTTTTGGGTTAGTCCAATAGTGGGATGGAAAATGATAATGGAGATGTCAAGATCGTAAGCGTATTATCTTAGAAGCGGGTTCGTGTAACATAAGGAGAATGGTACCGTGGAAATGAATGGGTAACATATAACTTTGCCAACTTTGCAATTATTTGTAATACAACAAAGCCACTATAACATTATAGTGGCTTTGTTGCTTACCGATTTTCAAAAAATTGTCGATTTAGTTCGATATACTTCGTCTCTTCTTCCGGTACTTCATCTTCCATATATATTGCTTCAACGGGACACACCGCTTCACATGCGCCGCAATCGATACAGATATCTGGATCAATATAGAACATATCTTTACCTTCCTCTATACAATCAACAGGGCATACTTCCACACATTCGCCTGATTTTTCATTCATACAAGGGGATGTAATAATAAATGCCAAACGGATCTCCTCCTTCCTTATACCGATATATATGTACAAATCCATATCAATGTAAAATTTGTATACTAATATAGTACCGAACTACCCCAATTGTTTCAAGATTTTCGCTGAAATTCATTTTTCAAACATTTCATTCATAATATATTCAATAGATTGAATTAGGAGGGAAATCAGATGGAAGTGATAGTACGGCGCAATGATTCATTATGGTATTTTAGTCAGTTATTTGATATTCCGACACTTCTCATTGAAAAATCGAATCCAAAGCTTACTGCAAGCTCACTATCTGCTGGACAATGTCTGCAAATTCCTGGATATCGGTTACGAGAATATATCGCCTGCGAAAACGATTCATTGTGGGAAATTGCGAAACAACATCATCTTGCAATGGATGCACTGCTACTAGTAAATCCTTTTATCAAGTATTATACCATACAGGCCGGTCAACAATTGAACATACCAGAACGTATCCACCATCTTGTTGTACCAGATGGGGAATCTTATACATATGAAAAATTGGTAGATTCGATCGAGCAACTGATAACTATTTATCCGTTTATTCAGGCTCAATCCATTGGTCAATCGGTTATGGGAAAAGATTTAATGGAACTAACGATTGGGATGGGAGACAAGCATGTACATATTAATGGTTCATTTCATGCCAATGAATGGATAACCACCTCTGTTATCTTGAAATTCCTGAATCACTATGTACTAGCCCTCACTAATAATACGTCACTCAATGGAATTTTTATGTTGTCCCAGTACATGAACACATGTTTATCCATTGTCCCAATGGTTAATCCAGATGGGGTGAATCTCGTATTAAATGGCGCTGCTGCTGCTGGCCCCTATCAGGAAAAAGTATATCGCTTAAACCATAAACGAAATGATTTTTCCGGTTGGAAAGCAAATATTTCTGGTGTGGATTTAAATAAGCAATATCCAGCATTATGGGAAAAAGAAGCTGAAAGAAAACCGGTATTACCTGGTCCAAGGGATTTTCCAGGACAAACAGCGTTATCCGAGCCGGAGTCCATTGCGATGGCAGAATTGGCTAAACGAAAGAATTTTTCACAGGTAATGGCATTTCATACACAAGGAAAAGAAATATATTGGGGGTTTGCGGGATTAGAGCCTGCTTTTGCAGCGTGTATTGTTGATGAATATGCCCGGGTAAGCGGTTATCAGGCAGTTCGTCATTTAGATAATTATGCAGGGTATAAAGACTGGTTCATTAAAACGTTTCATAAGCCTGGTTTTACCATTGAATTAGGCAGCGGGGTAAACCCACTGCCGATTGAACAATTCTCTATTATTTATCGAGAAAGCCTTGGAATCATGCTCGCTCTTTTATATTTACCGGACAAATAACTAGAGTAAGCCTAATAAACATTATTTCTTTATATGTTACTATCCCATAAGCATTCAATAGTATGCGATTGGAGATCACTATTTATCACATAAACGTCAGGATTTCGCAGGTTTTTCCATTGCTCAAATCCAAAAGCGTCGTCAAATTGCTTTAATAACAACGCAATCAAATTACCATGGCTGACAATGATAACGTTTTTTAACGTATCATTAGCGTAAATGGTTTCCAGAACAGAATTGGCCCGTTTGATTGCATCATTTCCTGATTCGCCACCTGGTAAATTAAAACTAAGATCAGCAAACGAATGCTCCAGTACGTCAAGCCAATCGTCAATCGGCTGTTCACTTAAAATTCGCTCACGTAAATTTTCATTGACTTCGATTTTGGTACTAACCTGTTCAGCATATGGCTTGATGCTCTCAATCGCACGCAAATAAGGACTAGAAATAATTTTGTCGAATGTGATATTTTGTTTATCGAAAAAAGTTGAAAGTACTTGCGCTTGCCGAATCCCTTCATATGTTAATGGAGAATCCTTATGCTGTCCATCGGAAGCGCAATGACGTACCAAGAATATTCTTTTCATCCCATTCAGTCCTTTGCTAGACATTAAATTTGGTAAATCCTAGAATAATATAATATCATTAATTATAGCACTAGTTATATGGATAAGAAAGATTATTCCAACAAATTTATCATCATTACCATAATTTTAGTTGTTGCAATATTTACATGCAATGCTAATTGTTGACAAAATTAAATAAAATTATACCAGAAAAATAACAGGAGATCCTGTTATTTTTCTTCTTTAAAGTACGTTTTCAAATACCCACCAATCCGTTCACTATTATCAATAATAAAATAAAATTCATCGGTTTCATTTTTTACATCATATACTTTCCCAGGCGTCAGTTTGCGATGAACAATGAATTTTTTGGCGTCCGTGTGAATACAGGTGATTTGTTTGATTGTCTCCCTGTTTTCCCAATTAAGATGGATCATATAGCAACCTCTCCATTATCTTTTTTGGTTTACATAATGTTATTACCGTTAACTAATCTCAGGAAAATAAATACATATATTGCTGGTATCCTTCTTCTGCCATTTTTTCTTTTGGAATAAACCGCATTGCGGCAGAATTCATACAATAGCGCAAACCGCCATGCTCCTTTGGTCCGTCATTAAATACATGACCAAGATGCGAATCTGCATGTCTGCTTCGTACCTCCGTACGAATCATTCCATGTGACGTATCTGTGTTTTCCTTTACTTGGTATTTGTCAATCGGCTTTGTAAAGCTTGGCCAGCCACAGCCGGCATCGAATTGTTCCTTTGATGAAAATAATACGTCACCGGAAATAATATCAACGTAAATTCCTTCTTTTTCATTATTCCAGTATTCATTCTCAAAAGGTCTTTCCGTTCCATTTTCCTGGGTTACATGATACTGAATCGGTGATAATTGTTCTTTTAGGTTGTCTTTGTCATGCGGTTTATGCCAGTTTTGTTTGATAAAATCTGCCCTGCCAGATCCTTTTTTATATAAATTGTAATGAAAGGAATGTGTCTTGTAATAATGCTGGTGCTCTGCTTCAGCAGGATAAAAAGGTTTAGCGGGAAGAATTGGCGTGACGATTGGACGTGAAAATTTCCCGCTGTTTGCAAATTTTTGTTTGGAAGATTCTGCTATTTCTTTCTGTTCTTGATTATGATAAAAAATCGCCGTTTGATAGGATTCACCACGGTCATTAAATTGACCACCGGCATCAGTTGGATCAATTTGCTGCCAAAACGTTTCAACTAATTGTTCATATGGCATCAGGGTTGGATTAAACGTAATCTGTACGGCTTCCACATGCCCTGTTGTATGGGTGCATACTTCTTCATAGGTTGGATTTTGTGTTGTTCCGCCAGTATAGCCGGATACTACATTAATTACACCCGGGCGCTCATCAAATGGTTCAACCATGCACCAAAAACATCCACCTGCGAATGTAGCGAGTTGTTCGTTAGCTGCCATATTGATTACCTCCATATAATCATGATTGCTTTTATTTTTTCGTGTTTTTGTACAAAAATCAAGTAAAGTGTCTTGGTTTAAATATATAACAATGGCTTGGATTGCCCGGTAATGGTTTCTGCTTTTTTCTCTTTTTTAACGGATTCTTTCTGTTTTTCGGGCGTTTGATCTGAGGCGCTATGTTTATTGACATCGTTTGTTTTCACTGTTGACTTATCCGTTGTCTCTTCGGTTGTGTTTGATTCCTCATCGACATTATCTTTTTTAGCCGCATTATCTTCATCATCGGACTCTGAATCGTTAAATGCCTTCATCATCCGAAACATGGCAGGAATATTTTTTACCATTGGTCCATATTGTTGAACGACAGGAGCAGTTTGCTGCACCACTTTCAATACTTGTTGAACATTGTTCAGCGTATTGGTAAGTCCTCCACCAGTAGCAGCGGCTTGAGTTGGTATAGAAGCAGCTTGTTGCACACCTGCCCCGCCCCCGGATGGTAAAAATCTTCCGAGAATATTTTGCATAAAATTACCCTTTGGCGCAGCAACTGCACCTGGTGGTATACCTTGCCCCGGCAACATCATATTTCCCGGTGCACGACTAACAGGGCCAGGGAACATGGACATTTGGCTGGGAGGAAAGTTTGTTGGTGGCTGTTGAAATGGGAATGCCATTCTAATCCCTCTTTTCATCATATAGTATCTAGATTATTGTACGTATTTATGTGTGAAGAGTGTAGGCTGAATAAGAATAATATACCAAAAAGACAAAGCCCTTACGTTAGATAACGCAAAGGCTTGTCAGCAGCTTGTTTAATTCATGACTTCAGATGCAATGATTGATCCAAGTGCGCCAGGCAAAATCAACCCTAACAACATAACAGCAAACATGGTATCCCCTCTTTCGGAGTTTATACCTATAGTATAACGAATACAAGTATTAAGAATAGACAGGGGAGATGTCAATTTGTTGAATTATTATTGGCAATAATGGAGACGTAATATTTCCCGGGCAACCGCAAATTATAACAAATAAGCTTCTTTTCTTGGTGGTTTTTGTAAAATCGAAACGAATAATGGTATATGCCTGTTAGTACTTTCATTACGTTAGTATATACCGCAACGCTACACGATTTAATAAATTGATCAAACGTTTGTTTAACCTTTATCTGGAAATTTGCAGAATAAAAGCACTCCTGCGACACCTGGCCGGAGTGCTTTGAAAACATCTATGCTTCCTCCTGGGTATATAAATCCCATAACTTGTCAAACACCATCAATGCATTTGGAAATGGGCTATTCCATTCCAAATAGCTGCTAACTTCCGTATATGAGTTTGCCTGCTTTGGGAAATCATGATCATAAAACATCCAATCTGCCAGCCTGCTTTTGTCATCCGGCTGTTTCTTTCCACGGTATGTCATCATGTAATGATAAAACGTTCGCATTCCTTTTTCCTCCCTATTCCACCCCATCGTTTTCCATAAATTCCTGGTGTTTTTTCAGTTTTTTCCGATATACGATACTGGAGAAATAAATACTAACCTCATACAACAAAATAAGCGGAATGGCTACAACAATTTGCAGGACAAAATCCGGTGGTGTTACAATCGCCCCAATAATAATTAGTATGAAATAGGCATATTTTCTCGTTTTTCGCATGAATGCAGGAGTAAGGACGCCAATTCTAGTTAAAAACATGGAAACAATTGGGATTTCAAATAGAATAGCGAATGGGATCGTTACCCGTAATACAAATTTAAAATATTTATCCACCGTAAATAATTCGTTAAACATTCCATCATTTAATGACAGTAAAAACGGTAAAATCAACTTAACGAAAATGATATAGCCGAAAACCAGACCGGCGATAAATAATAGAAATGCTGCTGGTATGTAGACAACAGATGCTTTTCTTTCAACGTTTGTAAGACCTGGACGGACAAACAGCCATACTTGAAATAAAAGCACTGGGATGGTTCCAATTACAGCAATCAATCCAGCCATCGTAAAATAGATCCAAATAATTTCACCAGGACTAATAACGTTTAAATCGAATGGCAAATCGTTTACAAAAAAGCCGTAAATCTCTTTTACATAAATAAAGCCCAGGACAAAAAACAGTACGAAGAATACTGCGGTGACGATGATACGATTTCTGAGCTCGGATAAATGACCGGTAAAATTCATTTCCTTTTCCGTTGGTGATACAGATTGTTGATCTTCAGACATTGACTTACGCTCCTTCGTACGTTAGCACAAAAGAAGATGTAAGGTTTACCCCTACACCTTCTTCTTTTCCAGATTCTCCAAACTACTCTTTGTTATCCTTTTTCTCATCATCAGAGACAATATCTTTGGTTGCATGTTTAAATTCCTTTAGTGAGCTGCCAAAAGCTTTGCCAATTTCCGGTAGCTTCGATGGACCAAAAATAACCAATGCAACGATCAATATTAAAATCAGTCCTGGTAACCCGATATTGCTAAGCATAATTTATCACTCCGAATGATTTATTTCGATTCTTTCCCACTAATAATTTCTTTTGTTTCGTTTACCTCATCGGTTATATCACTAGTCAATTCACGAGTAGAATCTTTAAATGCACGTAATGATTGACCAGCAGCTTTGCCGATTTCCGGAAGTTTCTTGGGTCCAAAAATGATTAACGCAAGAATTACAATTAGTATTAATCCTGGTATCCCGATATTTGCAAGCATATGCCCCACCTCTTTATTATTCATTATACCGCTATTTCACTCAATTAAAATCCATTAGTTAAACATTCTTCAATATGTAACATAACTAGTTTAACACGGTGCTTCCAATTGGACAACCTATAGCTTTTTCGCCCATTCATATTGCTCCGGAAAGTTCATATTAAAAAAATGCTTTTGAACAGATGCTTCAGGAATGGTTCCGTAATCATTAACGTAGGTAACACGTAACGGATCAAATATGCGGTCTACCTTACGAATATCCTTATCCAGCTGTTGTTGGATAACGGGTAAGACAGTTTTTTTATATATTCCTGATAATGGGTTGTTTCGCTTATGATAGACAGGAATGACTGCTTCACTATCAGTTGACTGTTTGATTAGATGTCTGTACACCTGCTGATCAATAAACGGCATATCACAGGCAGCAAGAATATATAAATCGGCATCCTGGTGAAACAAAGCAGTCTCTATTCCGGCTAGTGGCCCCATTTCCAGGTACCTGTCCTGCACGATTGGCAGCTGAAGAAATGCATGTGCAGGAGGATCATTTGTAACAATTACGATTGTATCTGTAATTTTGCCCATTTCCTCAATAATATGTGTAATTACTGGTTTGTTTCTTAACGGGAGCAAGGATTTTGTCTTTCCCATTCTGGAAGATTTTCCTCCTGCCAAAATAACGCCACATGTCTTCATAAGCTTACGTTCTCCTTACCTTCGATCATATTGTAAGAAATAGAAATCATACGGATTTTTTTCATTTTTGTCCCCTTTTATCTTAGATGTTAATGACCATTCATCCATGGTGAAAATTGGAAAGTGGGTATCACCTTTAAAGGAGGCATCAATGTACGTAATGTACATACGATCGGCATGTTTCATCATTTGTTCAAAAATAGCTCCCCCGCCAATCACGAACAGTTCTTCCTCTGGATGCTGGTTATTCAAGTTTATTATCGTTTCCAAATCATTTAATACATACACATCTTCCGGAAATTCATCTTTATTGTGTCTGGTAAGCACATAATTTTTTCGATTCGGTAACGCTTTGCCAATCGATTCAAATGTCTTCCGGCCCATAATGATGGTATTCCCGGTCGTTAATTTTTTAAAAAACTGAAGATCATTTGGTAGATGCCACGGCAGTTCGTTATTCGAACCAATTATTTGATTCCGATCCATGGCAACAAGTAATGAGATCATTTGCCTTCTCCTCTCCTTCAATTAAACTGCTATAGGTGCCTTAATAGTTGGGTGGGGATCGTAGCCTTCTATTTCAAAATCAGTTAGCTCAAAGTCAAATATCGACTGTTTTTCGGGATTTATTTTTAGCGTTGGCAAGGATCTTATTTCCCTGTTTAACTGGATGTTTACTTGCTCCACATGATTGGTATAGATATGTGCGTCTCCCAATGTATGAACAAATTCCCCGACTTTGAGATTACACTCATGGGCAATTAGATGGGTCAGCAAGGCATAACTTGCAATATTAAACGGTACACCTAAAAAGATATCCGCACTTCGTTGATACAATTGGCAGGATAGTTCTTCATCTGCCACGTAGAATTGGAATAGTGTATGACACGGCGGCAATGCCATATTTGTCGGTACATCTTCCGGGTTCCAGGCTGTAACAATATGACGCCGTGAATCTGGATTGTTTCGAATCGATTGGATGACGTTTTTTAATTGGTCAATCGTTTCCTGCTTCGATGTTTTCCATGCCCGCCATTGTTTCCCATAAACCGAACCAAGGTCTCCATATTTTTTGGCAAATGTATCATCATTCAAGATATTTGCTTTAAAGCGAGACATTTGCTGCTGATATCGTTGATTAAATTCTGGGTCCTTTTGCGATCGATTGCCGAAATCGGCCATATCCGGTCCGTCATATTCCGGACTCTCCACCCATTGCTTAAAGGCCCATTCGTTCCAAATATTATTATTATGCTTCATCAAGTAACGAATATTGGTATCGCCATGGATAAACCAAAGCAACTCACTTGCTATTAGCCGAAATGGTACCTTTTTGGTTGTTAACAGAGGAAATCCATCCCGTAAATCAAATCGCATCTGGTGACCGAACACGGACTTGGTCCCCGTGTTGGTACGATCGTTTTTATCATTACCGCTAGTTAAAACGGTTTTACACAAGTCTAAATACGCTTGTTCATTTTTCAGCATGTTGTTACTCTCCCTTTACCAATAATACTTGTCCATAATCTGTTGCTAGTCCACGTCCCACCCGGACAAATCGTTAATGAGCAGCCACGACGTCAATTACTATACCGAATTGGCTGTCGTTCAAAACCTTACATGCATCGTCATTCTTTTGGGTGCTTTTTACACTGATCTTCTGCTTTTTTCCATTGTAACATAAACGTAAACTCGATTAGCTCATAAACCACCTATTTCTACATAAATCTGTTTACAGGGAAGGTGGTTATTATATGTTAAACGTACTGCCGGAGCAAGTAATCAAACAATCCGTTTTATACGGTTTTGTATTGAGTCAGCCTCTCGCTGTTTATGTTGATGCATATCCTGTTTTGCAAAATAAACTTCTGATTGAAGCGGGGTCCGTACAATATGGCGAACATGGTGAAACCGTCCGCGTCGTACAACAAAAACTGAATCTATTGGCTTACTATGATGATCGTTTAGATGGAGACTACGGTATTCTTACTGAGCACGCCATAAAAATGTTTCAGCACGACAATCACGTTCCAGTAACCGGGCAGACCGATATCCAAACCATACATACATTAATTGAAGCTGAGAAAGCCATGTATATGAAAGAAATCAAACAGCTATCAGGAGCGATTTATCCAGGTCAGCACAATGACGATGTAAAAATTGTCCAGCATGCATTACATTATTTTGGTTATTATGAAGGGGAACTGGATGGTATTTATGGGCCTTTAACGAAAAGAGCCTTGGAAACAGCTGAACAAGAGCTGGGTATTGAACTAACGAATAAGGTTACCAAACATTCCCTTACCACGTTATACGAACAAGCAAATGAAGATAAATCTGCCATCCAGGAAAAAAGTAAGCATCAGCCAACACCTGAGAAGCACTCAACTACCAAACGTAAAACCGATAAAAACGAAAATGAAGTAAAGCATGTTAACGTAAAAAACACAAATAACCAAGAAGTCGTGCAAACAGCTAAAGCATATATTGGTACGCCTTATGTATGGGGTGGGGAAACTCCAGATGGTTTTGATTGCAGCGGTTTTATTCAGTATGTCTACAATACACAAGACATTACAGCCCCCAGAACAGTAAGTGACATGTGGAATTTCGCCGCTTCGGTAGACCGTCCTTCTGTTGGGGATCTGGTATTTTTTGAGACCTATAAACCTGGTCCGTCGCATATGGGAATTTATCTGGGTGATGGAAAGTTTATCCACGCTGGTGAATCCCATGGCGTGGAAATCAGTGAGATGGGTAATCCCTATTGGGAAGGAAAATACATCGGTGCCAAGCGGATTATGTGAATCGACATCACTATTTTAGCTTACTGTGAATGACCCCACCTTACCATCCTATCGGAATGCTTGAAGATGGGGCTTCCTGTTTTCACAGACCCTTGCATCTTAGGGGATTCCCAAGACGTCTTACATGGTCTCCACAGGCTTTTTTATACTGTTCGGACACAACCTTGCCCTACAGTTTTTCGTCTTTTATTTAGCTGAAGGCTGCCATCTGATCCAATCTCTCCATCCCTTTACGCAAAATGTTCACACTTGCATTGTGGTCGCGGTCCATGATGGTTCCACATCTCTTGCAAATATGGGTGCGAATAGAAAGCGACTTCTTTACTCTGGTCCCACACGTGGAACAATCCTGTGACGTAAAGGCGGGATCGATTTTTAACAAGAGACCACCATTTCTCTCGCATTTATAGGCAAGCATATTTCGGAACATGCCCCACCCGGCGTCAGTTATGGATTTTGACAACCGTTTATTCGTTACCATATGACGAATGTCAAGATTCTCCAAGACAATGACGGAATAGTCTTTTGCCAAATGGTAGCTCAATTTATGTAAAAAGTCTCTTCGCTGATTCGCTATCTTTTCGTGAAGAGAACGGACTTTGATCACTGTTTTCAGATAATTTGCTGATCCGCGTTTGGATAATTGCAACTTGCCATTTTCCACAAAAGATGTTGCGTAACGATGATGGGTGTTCGGTTTGAAGCCAAATTGTGGGAAAGTCATGCTGTTGTAGTCCTTGTATTTCTTGAGTTTGGGATAGTTTGCTTCTTTTCGAAAAAATTTGATATAGGCATGGTCGAGTCGTCGAAATACTTCTTGTAACACTTGTGATGGTACATCTTTTAGGAATTCTCATTTTCCTTTGTCTTGTTTCAATTGCTTTTGGATGTCGAAACGACTATATGTTTCCTTCGATTGGTTGTATTTACGCTGTTTGTCCAAAAGTGCAGAATTATATGTTTACCGGCAATAGGAAAGCAAGCATTCCAGTATATTGATTTGTTCGGGTGAAGGAAAGATTTCATATTTATAGTTTAGTAACATGAATGCACCTCCTAACTCTGATTATAGATCATACGTTCGGGGGTTTCAAGTATTTTGTTGAAGGGTGTTTTTGCCCAACCCCTCGAAAAGGCCCATTTCAAAACAATCAAAAAATATAACCCCTAATACATTCAGACATTAAAGATTCGCTTCATACTCTTTGACCCTTCTATAAAACGTGTTGCTTTTCATGCCCACTCGTTTCATGGCTTCGACTGCCGTGATTTTATTGTGTTTCCATTCGGGATAAACAGCTTTAAAGGTATCATCGATCTTATGTTTTTTCCTCCCGAACTTTACACCATTTTGCTTAGCAATTCGAATGCCTTCCTCTTGTCTTTCTCTTGTTCGTTTGCGTTCATCCTCAGCCATGTAACTCAATAATTGCAGGATTAAATCGGAGATCAAGGTTTCAAGACCATCCAAGTCTTTATATTTCATTGTGTTAAGCAAAGGCATATCTAACACGGCAATATCAATTTGCTTGGTTTTGACGAGGTCTTGCCATTCGTCCAAAATCATTTGTTTATTACGTCCCAGTCGATCCAACGATTTGATATATAAAGCGTCTCCTTCTCGAAACATTCGTTTCATCAATTGGTACTCAGGCCTCTTAAAGTCTTTACCGCTCGCTTTGTCTACAAATATATATTCCTCTGGAATGCCAATGTCTTTGGCAGCTTCAAATTGCCTTTCTAATGATTGATCTTTGCTGCTGACTCGTGCATAAAAAAAGGATCTCACGATGTCCCACACCTTCCCTAAATGAATGATTGATTTCTTAGATGATATATAGAAAAACTTATATAACTATTATAGATTTGTTTCAAAATATCTACAAGTTTATAGACATGTTTCAAAATGATTTATGTTATACTTATGACATATAAAACAACGATAAAAGGACTCTTTCAAAAGGTTTACTTTTTGAAATAGGGAAAGGAAGGAGAAACGATGACGGTTGAAACCACGAAAACACACCAAAAACGAATAAGCATTTTGGGGGAGGATGAATTTACAGCACTCTTTGAAAGGCCGCATTTTACATATGAAGATCGTTGTTATTATTTTTCCCTTTCCCAGCCCGAGAAAGAGTTGCTACAAAATCTGCATTCCTTTAAATCTAAAGTTTATTTCGTGCTGCAACTTGGTTATTTCAAGGCCAAGCACCTATTTTTCACATTTGATCTCCATGAAGTAAAGGAAGATCTTCAATACGTGCTGAAACAACATTTTAATGATAGAAAAATGGTTGATTTAAGTACCGTTCATAAGTCAACTCGTTTCAAGCAGCAACAATTGATCCTTGAACGATTCAATTACCGCAGTTGTGGTTCTGAGGAAAGAAAACAAATTGAAAAAAAGGCCTATCATGCCGTCACCATTTCCGGTAAACCCATTTTTATCTTCCGTGAAATCATGAATTATTTAAATGAACAACGTATTGTTGTGCCAGGATACAGTTTTATTCAAGAAACAGTGAGTCAGGCAATCACCTTTGAACAAAATCGATTAACAGCCATCATGCATAACCATCTAAAACAGCCTGATATCCAGGCATTGAAGGCACTACTCGAAGATGCTCAAGGGTTATATGAAATCACACTGCTTAAACGTGAACCTAAGGATTTTAGCCTGAAAGAAATCAAACGTGAGATTGACCGAGGGGAGCAAATCCAGTCTTTATACCAACTTGCTCACACCCTTTTGCCCAAGTTAGGCGTTTCGAATGAAAGCATTAAATACTTTGCTTCATTGGTCAATTATTACTCTGTTTACAAACTCAAAAGGCTGGATGAGTGGTTGGTGTACGTTTATTTATTATGCTTTGTGTATTATCGCTATCAGCGTATGAATGACAATCTGATCAATACCTTGATTTACAATGTTCGGCGATACATCGATGAATCCAAGTCAACGGCTAAAGATCAAATATATCAGCACTATGCGGAAAATCGACAAAACATGAAAAAGGCTGGCGAAGTGCTTCAATTACTCACTGACGACAGCATTGAGGCTGACACCCCTTTTGGCGATATTCAAGCGAGAGCTTTTTCTATCTTGGAACGGCAAAAACTTACTAATCTTGCCGATCAAATCGCCACGAATGCAAAGTGGGATGAAACAATTCTCCAATGGGAACACATTGACCAATTAGCTCGTCAATTTAAACGTCATTTACGCCCTTTGCTGCTTATGGTTAAATTTGCTGCTCCCTCCAAAAATGATCCACTTATGGAGGCTATAGATTTTATAAAGCAAGCTTTTCATCAAAATAAACCGTTAGGGCAATATGCTGCAGATCATTTACCTCAACTCTTTATATCGGATAGTATGAGGCGTTACATCTATGAACAAGACCCTGATGAGGAAAAGAACATCAAAGTTGATCGCTATGAGTTTCTTATTTATCGGCTTTTGCGTAATCGACTGGAAGCAGGGGATGCTTTCTGTCGTGAAAGCATTCGATTTCGTAGTTTTGAGGATGATCTCATTGATGATGAAAAGTGGCAACAGAAAGACAAATTGTTGGCTGATGCTGGTTTAATAACTTTCCGCCAGCCTATCCATGAGCATTTAGATAAATTAAAGCAACAGCTAGAAAGACGCTTAACAGAGGTGAACCAACGAATTGCGTCTGGCGAAAATGAACATGTTCATAAAAAACGGGGACGCTATGGCCGATGGACGCTTTCCAATACGCGAGATACGGAATCCATTAATCATACCTTTTTTGATGCACTGAGCCCGATTGATATTGGAAGTGTTTTGCACTACGCCAATCAACACTGTTCCTTTATGGAAGCGTTTGACCACATTTTAGGTCGTTATGCCAAACAGCCAAGAGAGGATCATGTTTTAGTTGCTTGTTTGATTGCTTGGGGTACAAACATGGGCTTGGGAAGAATGGGGGAAATCTCTGATATTCGTTATCCTTCGCTTTCAGCTACATCGGATAACTTTATTCGTTTAGAAACGTTAAAAGAAGCCAATGACCGAATCAGTAATGCCGTAACAGAGCTGCCAATCTTTCACCATTACGATATCGATGATACCATTCATTCCAGCAGTGATGGCCAAAAATTCGAAACGCAAATTAATACCATGAATTCGCGTCATTCACCTAAATATTTCGGCTTGAAAAAGGGGATTGTTTCTTACACTATGGTTGCTAACCATATTCCCGTCAACGCCCGGATTATTGGAGCAAATGAGCATGAAAGTCATTACGTATTTGACATCCTATATAACAACACAACCGATGTTCAGCCCGAAGTGCATTCTACTGATACTCATGGAACCAATGAAGTAAATTTTGCCATTCTTCACTTTTTCAGTTATCAGTTTGCTCCTCGTTACAAGGATATTTATGGCACCGTCAGCAGATCATTATACGGTTTCCAACATCCAAGTCACTACGGTGATATGTTAATTAAACCCGTTCGAAAAATCAACACAGATCTGATTGCTGAGGAATGGGAGAATATCCAGCGTATTGTTTTATCTTTAGCCCTTAAATCCACAACACAGAGCATCATCGTTGGGAAATTAAGTGCCTATGCCCGTAAAAACAGAACCAAGCGTGCATTATGGGAGTACGATAACATCATCAAAAGCCTATATTTTCTGGATTACATTGATTCGCCACCCTTACGCCGGAATGTGCAACGAACCTTAAACCGGGGTGAGAGTTACCATAAATTACGCCGGGCTGTATCGCATGCTAATTTTGGTAAACTACGTTTCAAAACCGAACAAGAACAACAAATTTGGAATGAATGTAGCCGTCTCATTGCTAATTGCATCATCTATTACAATGCCAGCATTTTATCAAACATCCTGACTTACAGAGAAAATCAGGGACAGGATTCAGATGTATTAAAGCAAATTTCTCCCGTGGCATGGCAACACATCAATTTGTATGGTCATTATGAATTTAATAAGTCACATGAATCGATCGATATGGATGCCATCACTAAAAGATTGAATCACTTTCCGGCAATACCAAACAATTAACTGATAACAATCCATGATCAGATTTACAATACACAAAGGTGCTACTTCGATTAAGAAGACACCTTTTTTTACTACAATTTGTTACTTCTATTCGGGGATTGCGCCCATCCCACCTTTTTTGGGGGGATGGGCAGAAACATCCTTATTCCATCAGTTCAATAACAATTTATTATTTTTTAATACATAGTTATTGAATTACAATAAATGTGTATGTTATTATAATAATAATGATGGATAAGCGAGGTGCTTTTAATGCAACGAGGAACAACACTCTTTTTAAGAATAGCTGTTTATCTTATTGGGATTATGGTACTTGCCTTGTTTATATTTTGGTTGCCTAGATTAGCAGACGATACAGCAGAAATGTTTCCGAAGTTTTCCTATTTACGATTTCCCGTTTTAATCGGTTTGTATGTAACAGGAATTCCGTTTTACTTTGCTTTGTATAAAGCCTTGAAACTTTTAACTTACATTGATAAAAACAATGCCTTCTCGAAGCTATCGGTAAATGCATTAAGATACATAAAATACTGTGCAATAACAATTAGCGTCTTATACGCCATAGGAGCTATCTTCTTATTGACTCAAAACGCTTTACATCCCGGAATAGCAATTATCATATTTACAATTATTTTTAGTTCCGTTGTTATTGCAGTCTTTACTATGGTTCTTCAGAAGTTGTTGAAAAGTGCTTTAGATATAAAATCAGAAAATGATTTAACGGTCTGAGGTGAAAACAGTGGCAATTATAATCAACATTGATGTGATGTTGGCAAAAAGAAAAATGAGTGTAACAGAATTATCCGAGAAGGTAGGAATCACAATGGCTAACATATCTATTTTAAAAAATGGAAAGGCAAAAGCGATTCGATTATCTACTTTAGAATCCATTTGCAGGGCATTGGATTGTGAGCCGGGAGATATTCTAGAATATCAAAAGGATTAGCTAATCAATACCAGGTAATGAAATGAAGGCCGGTACTTATTACATAAATTGAAAGGAAGTGTTAATCATTACAGTTTCATTAATATTTTTAGTGATTGTAGGTGTCATTGTACTTGCAATGTTTATTGCGCCGATGATTATAGCCATTAAAAAAAGTGAAAAAGGAAAACGTCCCTATAGTATTTCTTACGTAGTAGTAGGACTATTGATTTTTCAATGGGTGTTTTTCCTGGTTGGCGGCTACACTTTACTACCTGTGAATGTTGCGGATTCATTGTTTGTACCCATATGGTTAGTGTTGTGTGTAGGGAGTGCAATCACAGCTATCGTTGAATTCAAAAACAACAAGTTTTTTTCTATTCCCGTTGGAGGCCTAACAATAATTAGTTTTTTATTTAGTGTCCTTGCCTATGGAATAGGGGAAATGTGATTATCTGTTTATTTTGTTTCTGTTAAACAATAAAGCGGGCTAGATTATTGCATAAATAATCTAGCCTACAGATGGTTTAATGTTTATGATATTTTGTATAGTGCCCCTGTTTGTAAGAGCAATATGCTGCTCTGTATTTTTGATTACATTTATTATGCGCTTTACAATATCTTAGTGCGCCATAGTCGCAGTCACTGTGATAAAAATTAATAATCGCTTGTGGCTTCCATTTTTGTAGGTGCTTATTATTGCTTTTTGGGCCATTAAATCTATTACAATGGACTGGATCTCCATATTTAAATGTCTTTGAACCATAAGGGGGCATTTTCACTTTCGCTAATCCAATTTTGTGTTCTCCAGAACTGTCATGCTCGTCCATGTTCCCGATTATTTCATTTAAATTCTGTTCTAAGATTACTTCATATTCTCCATTTTCATTCTTTCTGATGGTTTCTTTATTATTTTCATCACTTTCAACCTCAATTGTTTCGGGGTTACCTTCTACCTCAAAACGACCATCATTTATTTCTGTTTTTTTCCCATTCACTATTAAAGTGTTTTCATTATTATGACCATCATGATTTTCAGGCTCTGTGCTTTCCAGCATCTTATTTTCAGGAGGAAGATAACCATCTTTTATAGCCTTATCAATTTCTTCCGGAACCGAGCGATATTGTACAAGAACCCCATCTTCTAATTCCCATCCAATTTCTTTTAGGTCTTCCTTTTCTTTAGGTGTTGCACTGTCCCAATCTGTTTCTGGAGCGGTATATTTAATAATGATTTTACCTTTCTCCGGTTTTGTTTGGTCTTTGCTTATTGTTTTGTTAGTACCTGTTGTCGCAAACGCTGAGGTAATTGGAACAATAGCGATTAAAGAGAGTATCGCAATAAAAAATGTGACGTAAATTGCCTTTCTTTTCATTAATACAACCCCTTTTCTATTTTATATATAAATGCTATCATAGCCTCGCATTAAATGTAAGCATTTTCCCAAAAATATAAATAATGATTAATTCAAAAACTTAATAACCCCCATCAATATTTATAACAATCCCGTTAGAAGGTACAAACCTTGTGAAAGACGCTTTAAACCTAACTTTTTTTGTTTCAAATTAAAGTAATGTAAAAGGGTGTAACCATTTTGACGAGGTTTGAGGTTAATTTAAATATTCTGAAACATACCTTTTCGAGGGGTTGGGCAAAAACACCCTTGAAGCAAACCGAAATTCATCTCCCTCTTATCCTTGGGTTTCACCCGTAACAGGATGGAAGGGGGAGACTTCTTTCGGAAGGCTGTTAAAATAAGATCGGGCATAGTGCACAACTTTGCCCGATTTTTATTGGTTAAAACGACCATTCTTGAAAAAATTGTTCCAAATAATTTTCCATAAATTGATGGCGCTTGATGGCTATTTGTTTTGCTGTTGCTGTATGCAACCGTTCGGTCAATTTTAATAGTTTATCATAAAAGTGCTGAATGGATGTCTGCTGTTTATTTGTATCATCATAAATCAGCTGGCTTTGTGCACCCCCATATGCAAAGGTTCGGGCGATGCCAATCGCTCCAATCGCATCAAGCCGGTCAGCATCCTGGACAATCTTTCCCTCCAAGCTTTGTGGAATTTGGCCTTTACTAAACGAAACATCTTTAATCGCGACCCTGATCTGATCCAAGTGGTTATCGGTAATTCCGATCGATTGTAAGAAAACAATCGTTTCCGTTAATACATCTTCTGTATCCGTAAATAATTTATGATCCCCAACATCGTGTAGCCAGGCTGCTGCTTCACAAATAAAAATATCTGCGTTCTCTTTCGCAGCAATGGTAGATGCAAGTCTTGCAACACGTTTCATATGCGTAAAATCATGTCCCGTTGGATCATCCTGAAAAAGCGGCTGTACGTAATGCATGATTTTAGTCAGCTGTTCGTCTGATTTCATTAAAATAACCCCGTAATCCTTCCATCAGCAGTTACATCCATGTTTAGTGCAGCCGGTTGTGCTGGTAAACCTGGCATCGTCATCATCGATCCGGTCAACACCACGATAAAACCTGCGCCAACCGATGCGTGTGTTTCACGGATGGAGAGGGTGAATCCAGTCGGCCTTCCCAGCTTTGTGGGGTCATCGGATAACGAATATTGCGTTTTGGCCATACAAATTGCTAAGTTATTCCATCCCTGTTGTTCATAAAACTGTAACTGCTGGCTTGCTTTAGGCGACAATTCAATAGCTTCGGCACCATAAACAGTCTGAGCAATTTTTTGTATTTTGCTTGTTAATGATTCCTCCAGTTCATAAATCCGTTGGAAATGACGAGAAGGTTCATTTGCTTTTCGAACAATCTTTTCTGCTAAATCGATTCCACCATCCCCACCATTTGCCCACACATCGGTTAAGGCAACATCAACCCCTAATTCATTGCACCATGTCTTAATAAAATCGGTTTCCTTTTTTGTGTCTGTTGGAAACTTATTAATAGCAATCACATATGGCAAACCAAACTGTTCAATGGTTTCGATGTGCTTTTTGAGGTTTGTCATTCCCCATTTTAATGCTTCTACATTCTCTTCGGTTAACTGATCTTTTGCCAGGCCACCATGCATTTTTAATGCCCGGACTGTTGCTACAATTACAACAGCACTTGGTTCAAAGTCCCCTGCCCTTGTTTTTATATCGAGAAATTTCTCCGCGCCAAGATCAGCCCCGAATCCGGCTTCCGTTACCACATAATCGGCCAATTTTGCCGCTGTTTTGGTTGCCATGATACTATTACACCCATGAGCAATATTGGCAAAAGGACCACCATGAATGATGGCTGGGGTATTTTCAGTTGTCTGAACAAGATTTGGTTTAATTGCATCTTTTAATAATAATGTCAGAGCACCTTCGACTTTTAAATCCTTCACGGTTACTGGCTGTTCCTCATACGTATAGCCAATAACAATGCGGGACAATCGTTCCTTTAGATCATCTAACCCTGTTGCTAAACAGAGAACAGCCATTATTTCTGATGCTACGGTTATTGTAAAACCGTCCTCTCTTGGTATACCTTGTTTTGGACCGCCAAGCCCAACGACAATTTGTCTAAGCACACGATCATTCATGTCGATGACCCGTTTCCATTCGATACGGCGCGGATCAATTTGTAAGGCATTTCCTCGTTGAATATGGTTATCGATTAACGCTGCTAATGCATTATTCGCACTGGTAATCGCGTGCAAATCGCCAGTAAAATGTAAATTAATATCTTCCATCGGAAGCACCTGAGAATAGCCACCGCCAGCAGCTCCGCCTTTCATTCCCATAACCGGTCCCAGGGAAGGTTCACGCAGAGCAATGATCGCTTTTTTTCCAATCTTATCTAATGCTTGTCCTAAACCAACTGTTACCGTGGATTTTCCTTCACCTGCTTGTGTTGGATTAATGGACGTAACTAAAATGACTTTCCCATCCGGATTTTTGTCCAGCTTTTGAAGCAGGTTATCCGACAGTTTCGCTTTCGTATGTCCATATGGTTCCCAATCATCTGTTGTAAGTTCAAGACGTTGAGCGATTTCTGCGATCGTTTTTAACGTTGCTTCCTGGGCAATTTCAATATCAGTTTTCATGTTTATGACATCCCTTCCGCCTTTATGTGAGCTGTCGTTTTTTAAGTGTCTCCATTATATCGTGAAATGTTTGAAAAATATAGCCGAAAAGTTTCGAAAAAACATTGAATTTTATTGCCTAATCCTTGACTGAGTAAGTAAAATGAGCTATTATTTACTCAAGCAAAGAAGATGTATGGAATCATGAATGACAGGCAGCTTCTATAGAAGTGGATGCAATTATGATCCTACGCTTCTATAGGGCTGCCTTTTCTATACTGAGCTTTGTATTATTACCACGTGTTAGAGGATGTATATGCATGCTTTTCTCGTGAAAGTTTTAGGGAGGACGAAATACAATGGAAAACGGAGTAGTAAAATGGTTCAACGCTGAGAAGGGTTATGGCTTCATTCAAATTGAAGATGGAAACGATGTATTTGTACATTATTCCGCTATTCAAGAAGAAGGATTCAAAACACTTGAAGAGGGACAAGAAGTGTCGTTTGAAATTGTTGAAGGTGAACGTGGCCCGCAAGCAGCGAACGTCGTGAAGAAATAATTTAAATATAACTGGAGCGGTAATCCACTAGATTACCGCTCTATTTGTGTCTTTTCATGGAATAGATATACGCTTTTATCCCGCCTTAACAGGCAGTAGAATCTCACTGAATAAAGTGAAACTTCATTCAGTAGGGGTTCCCCTTTCTCCCCCACTGTAGAGGAACAAAGGCGCAAGCGCCCGGTTAAAGGAACGCCGACTAAGATTCGGTACGTCCTGTGCCAACATCGGCATGGCCTGCATCGTGCAGGCCCGTAAAGGCGGGATAAAAGCTCATTTTTTTACGTTGCTTTTGTTAATGCCCGCTCTTCTCGCGGAATACGCAATCGAAGCAGACCAAGATGCAGCATCGGGAACAGGATCGCGGAGAAATATGCTCCAAGTAACAATGGAATGACAAATAGCTCGATCAGCACGATGAGATAATTCGGGTGTTTCATATATTTATAAGGTCCCTTTTTAATTAGTGCAACTCGCGGCAAAACGATGATTTTTGTATTCCAGAACTTTCCAAGCGTATGAATACACCATACTCTGCCAATTTGTGTTGCGATAAAAACCGCAAACAGGAAGTAATTTAATTGCCTCTCAGCTGGATTGGCAGTTGCTTCCACAATGACAGCTAAAAAAAATAGTACATGAAGCATGATAAACCATTTATAATGTTTTTTACCTTGTTCAATCCCGCCACGTTCTATCATCCATTTTTCATTCCTCTTTGCGATGTAAAGCTCGACAAACCGTTGACATATGATTGCGCCAACTAAAATACCCATCCATAATGTCATATGCCCCACTCCAATAATAATAATTCTGAACTAAAACCGGGTCCCAAGGCGGACACAATGCTTTGTTCATTTCCTGAAAATTGCTCGTTCATCCATTCGTTTAAAACGTAGAAAATGGTCGCGGAGGAAATGTTTCCATGATTTCGTAAGACGTTGTATGAATGCGCCAACTTTTTAACAGAAATGTTTCCTGTCTCCTCCATGGCCGCTAATACCTTTTTGCCGCCAGGATGGACAATGAACGAGTGAATCCCGGCTTCGGTTGTGCCTAGTTTTTTAAAAAATGCATCGATATGATCTTTCCAGAGTGTCTGCACCAAATTTGGGATACTTTTTGAAAAGATGACCTCCATCCCATTATTGGTAATATCCCACCCCATTACTCCAAGACTGTCTTTCTTGGTAAAAGAACTTGTCTGAACGATTTTTGGCAATACTTTTGTCCGGTTTGCTCGATAGGCTGATTGATTCCCGCATAAAAAGATTGCCCCAACTCCATCACCAAATAAAGCACTACCAATCAAGTTGCTCTTTTTATGGTCTTCCTTTTGAAAGGTGAGGCTGCATAACTCTGCTCCGACAATGAGAACAGTCTTTTTGGGGTGAGCAGTCAGGTAATCATATGCCCGGGATAATCCAATAGCTCCCCCAGCACATCCTAATCCCCATAACGGCATGCGTTCGACATCTTCACGAAATGGTCGCTGATTCAGCAAATGCGCATCAAGTGATGGCGTTGCAATACCAGTACTGGAAATAAAAATAATCATATCAATTGCGTCAAAAGGGATTGTTTGTTTAACAAATCGCTTATTTGTTAAACAATCATCCATTGCCTGTAATGCATAATGGATGGCGTACGTTTGATATAATTTGTTTTTTTCCTGAAAGGTGTGTGCCTGTTGAAACCAATTCATTGGGACAACGAATTGCCGTTTCTCGATTGCGGCATGGTCAAAGACAGGAAGTAATCGATTTAATTGCCGTTCTGTATATGGAAATAACCCTTTAACTAGTTCCTTAATTTCCTGCTGGCTAATTTCATAATCGGGAACACCAATGCCGGCCGAACAAATATACGTCATTCTATCACCTTTACATTTCTGCCTGAACAGGCTCTCTTGATCGTTTCATCGGATATCAGAACGTAATGAAGTAGTTTTTCGACAATAACGTCGAAGTTAATGCGATATCCATTATGGATAGGATGTGCCGTTTCATTGAAATTATGAAAAATGTTTGTTCAAAATCACGTTTTCAGGATAAATGTTTGTCGAATTTATGACGATCGACCTAATTGTGATGTTTATCACAGCCGGAACATTCGAATTGCGTAAGAATAATGGTATCGAACGACATCATGCTTGAAAGGAGAGGATTGGCGATGGCAAATCATCAGCTCCAGCAAAAGAGCGTGGAGAAGCTTGAATCCAAACAAAACAGCTCACTTAAAGGTACATTTGCTTCGGTAATGTTATTGGGCGCTTTTATTATCGTATCTTGGGTTGGAGTATGGATCCTGTTTTTATCCCGTTAAAGTAGAAAGGAGACGACAACAAACATGCATATGCACAAGTATGAAAAGATTTGGCTATTATCTGGAACCGCTACATTACTCATTTTTCTTGTTATTATAGGGATTAGTGCATTCTATTTAGGGAATCAACCACCAAGCTGTGCTGTCACCCTTGACCCGGAAAAAGTCGATGAACAAGCACCATTTGATAACCCAGGGTTGAAACAATTAGGTGATAACGAATACGAGCTTACAATTGTAGCGTCCGCTTTTAATTATGATGTAGGAAATAATGAAAAGCTCGTACAAATTCCAAAAGGGGCAACTGTTCACTTTAACGCCACCACCAAAGATGTGGTGCATGGGTTTGAATTAGTTGGTACGAACGTAAACATGATGCTCGAACCTGGATATATCAGTACGTACACCAATACATTCGATAAACCTGGAAAATATACATTATTATGTAATGAATATTGTGGAACAGGACACCATTATATGACTGCAACGATAGAGGTGATGGAATGATGAAAAAGTCATTGAGAAGCATCGCAACTGCTGATGCAAGGTTAACGATGGCCCATATGATTGTCGCGTTCACAGCATTATTGCTTGGTGCAACAGCTGGATTATTACAAACGCTTGTCCGCTCGGGAAAAGTAACCTTACCAGCCGGAATTGGATATTATCAAATACTTACATTGCACGGGGTTGTTTTAGGACTTGTATTAACTACCTTTTTTATCGTGGGATTTGTAATCGCCGCACAGAGTAAAACGGCTGGTGCGTATAGTACCGGAGAACGAAAATTGGCTTGGATTGGCTTCAGCTTGATGGTTATTGGTGTTGCCTGTACAGCCACCGTTATATTGTTAAATGAGGCTTCCGTGCTTTATACGTTTTATGCACCATTGAAAGCACATCCGGCATTTTACATTGGCCTGGTGCTAGTGATTGTCGGCAGTTGGCTGGAAGGGTTTGTGATCTTCCACCGTCATGCGCGATGGAGAAAAGAAAATCGTGGTCAGCGAACACCGTTACTTAGTTACATGGGTGTCATCACCATGCTGCTATGGCAAATTGCAACACTTGGAGTTGCTGCAACAGCACTCATTCAATTTATTCCATGGTCACTAGGTCTAACCGACACGATTGATGTGTTAGTCAGCCGTACCCTGTTCTGGTATTTTGGTCATCCACTTGTTTATTTCT
Source organism: Lentibacillus songyuanensis (assembly GCF_039548255.1). Classification (NCBI taxonomy): domain Bacteria; kingdom Bacillati; phylum Bacillota; class Bacilli; order Caryophanales; family Bacillaceae; genus Lentibacillus; species Lentibacillus songyuanensis. The sequence continues at coordinate 27,060 of NZ_JBCLVH010000016.1, read as the reverse complement.
GGCTGCTGCCTGCATATATGTGTTGGTATGCCATTATACCAAAAATTATTGGTGGAAAGATTTTTTCTGATTCCTTAGCACGTTTATCGTTTATTTTATTGTTATTGTTCTCTATTCCAGTTGGATTTCACCATCAGCTAACAGAGCCTGGAATCGATCCATTCTGGAAATACTTGCAGGTTGTCTTAACATTCCTGGTCGTCATTCCATCACTAATGACTGCCTTCTCCCTCTTTGCTTCCTTTGAAATGAGAGGTCGGGAATTAGGGGCAAAAGGAATGTTTGGCTGGCTCAAGAAAATGCCTTGGAAAGATGTTCGATTTTTGGCTCCGTTCATTGGCATGGTATGGTTTATCCCTGCTGGTACAGGAGGTATTATTAACGCATCCAATCAAATGAACCAAGTTATTCATAACACGATTTGGGTCACTGGACACTTCCATTTAACAGCAGCAACATCGGTTATCCTGACATTCTTTGGAATCGCATATTGGCTGATTCCATCGATAACAGGTCGGAAATTAACAGCGCGTATGAATCGTTGGGGAATTATTCAAACGATCGTCTGGTCAGTAGGTATGGCTATTATGTCTGGTGCGATGCATTGGGAAGGCTTATTAGGCGGGCCACGGCGATCCGCTTATTCTGAATACGCTGGTAATGCAGATACAGCGGGATTTGGTGCGTATCAGATTGCCCAAGCAGTCGGCGGTTCGATTTTATTTATTGGAATGGTGATTATGCTTGTTATTTTCATCAATCTGGCCTTCTTTGCACCAAAAGGTGAGGAAGAGTTTCCAGTTGGTACAGTAGCCGACATTGCCGGCCCAACCCCTAAAATTCTGGAAAATTGGAAACTATGGATTGGCGTGACAGCTGCATTGATTCTCTTTGCATACACGATACCATTCATTGATATTATTCAGAATGCACCACCCGGATCACCAGGGTATAAGTTCTGGTAACGGGTAAACAACACAGGAAAGAGGTCTTCCCCCTCTTTCTGTGTATTGGAGGGAAGATGCTTGAAAAAGTTATATATTACATTTGCAGTGTTGTTAGTTATCGGTATCTCAGCAGGGATTTTTTACTTGAAGGTCATTCGGCCAGGAAATGCTGAATTACCATCTGAAGTTGTCATGGAAACAGCATTTGCCAATGACTATTCATTTGCTGATATGCCAAAAAAGGTACGCCTCATCGAATTTATTTATACAAATTGTCCGGATGTCTGCCCTACGACTACATTGGAAATGTCTAAACTTCGGCAAAAGCTAATGAAACAGGGTGTTTTTGGGGATGAAGTGGAATTTATTACGATAACGATCGATCCCAAACATGATACAAAACAAAAATTAAAAAACTATGCCAGTAATTTCGAGGTTACCTCAGAGAATGATGGCTGGACCTTTTTACGAGGTACGGACGAAGATACGAAAAAAGTTGCCGATGCCCTTGGCTTCTTATACCGAGATCCAGGAACAGGCGATATTATTCATTCCACGTTTACTTATTTTTTGGATCAAAATAATAATTTAGTAGAGCAATTTCCCATGGGTAAAGGATTTAATCAGGATCGAGTTTATAAACGAATTATGAATTCAATTTAATAACTACTAAAAGAGGAGAGCTGGCTGCTCTCCTCTTTCTTATAAATTATAAATCGTTGTATACTTATTTTTCAGATAAGTAACCAGGTAATCGGGATTTAACGCTTCGTTTGTCACATCATGAATAATTTCCAGTGGTTTCTTCGCTTTTCCATATTGGTGAATGTTTTTCTTTAGCCATGCTCTAATTGGACTAAAGTCCCCGCTTGCAACTGTTTCATCCAGGTTTAATTCCTTTGCCATTGTATGCTGAAATTGTGCTGCATACATATATCCTAATGCATACGATGGGAAATAACCAAAATCACCACCTGCCCAATGGATATCCTGGAGTACACCGTCTTGATCGGATGTTGGGTTAATACCTAAATACTCTACCATTTTTTCGTTCCAGAGGTGTGGCAATTCAGCCACCTTGATGGTATCGTTCATTAACGCCTTTTCCAACTCGTACCGGATCATAATATGTAATGGATACGTTAATTCATCTGCTTCAATCCGGATGAGTGATGGCTTTACCTCATTGATTGCTCGGTAAAAGTCATCAAGGGCTACCGTGTTGAAATGTTTTGGTGCGTACGATTCGAATGATTTGTAATGGGATTGCCAAAAAGCTTTACTTCGACCGATAAAGTTTTCCCAAAACAGGGATTGGGATTCATGAATTCCCATCGAGGTACCTGTAGCAAGCGGTGTTCTTGCCAGTTCTGGACTAATGTTTTGTTCATACAGTGCATGGCCACCTTCATGAATAGTACCAAACACAGCCATTCGAAAATCCTCTTCGTCATATCTGGTTGTGATGCGAACATCGTTGAGGTTGATGCCAATAGCAAACGGATGAATCGTGTCATCCAGTCGGCCCGAATCAAAATCATAGCCCATTTGCTGTAAGACATCCAATGTGAACGCGCGTTGGTTCTCCTTTGGGAAATGTCCCTTTAGAATGGATGGGTCCGGTTTTTGACTGCTCTGATTAATTTGTTCCACAAGTGATGTTAGTGATTTGCGCAACTTTGGAAAAACAGTATCCAATGTCTTCGTTGTCATGCCTGGTTCATATTCATGTAGTAAAGCATCATAGATGTTGTCGTCGTAACCCCAATATCCGGCGAATCGTTTTTTGTAGTCAACCAGCTTCTCTAAATACGGCTGGAACTGAGAAAAGTCTGCCTTTGCCCGTGCATCCTGCCAGATAGCCTCTGCTTTCGATTGCAACATCACATAGTCTTTCAATTCCTCATGTGGAATCTTTTTATTGCGTTCGTATGTCTCTTCACAATCTGCTGCCGTTTTAAGGAGGATCTCATCCGTGGAATTTTCTCTTATTGTATCAATAAAATACTTCATTTTCTCCGATGTTTCCAATTGGTGAAGCTTTTCCGATAAAAACCCCACAACCTCTGACCGTTGTTCGACTCCTTTTTTGGGAATCTTGGTTCGCATATCCCATTGGATTAACATAATTGATTCAAGATAGGCACGCTGCTCGTTCAATAACGCCTTAAAATCCAGTTCTTCCATAAAGTATGTTTGATTATCCATCCTATTACCTCTCTCTATTTAGTGTTACCAAAATATTGATAATAATCGGTCCGAATGAATCCATTAAATAGTTTGCGTTTTTTGGTTGCTTTTTTTCCGTATTGTTTTTCAAAGTCGCCAAACGCGGTAAGAATATAGACGCTCCAGCTGGGATGACTTTTCATAACTGCACCAAAGTCCTTGTACATCTGAGCAATGCTTTCCTTATCCCCAATCCGTTCCCCATATGGCGGATTTCCAATCAGATAACCGCCTTCCTTGCGAATAAATAAATCCTTTACTTGCATTTGTTTCCAGGTAATTAAATCTCCCAATCCTGCCTCGGTTGCATTATCCTTGGCGATTTTAACCATATTATGATCAATATCCGATCCGATAATATCAAGTTCTTGATCATAGTTTGCCAGATCTTCGGCCTCTTCAAATGCTTGTGTCCATAGTGAACTTTTAATAAATTCCCATTGTTCACTGGCAAATTCCCGGTTAAACCCGGGGGCAATATTTTGACCAATCAATGCCGCTTCGATTGGGATGGTGCCTGAGCCGCAAAACGGATCAATGAGCGTTCGGTCTGGCTGCCAATTGGTCAACATGATCAGTGCCGCTGCCATCGTTTCTTTTAATGGCGCATCTCCTTGACCCACACGATATCCCCGTTTATGTAGGCCAGTTCCAGACGTATCGATTGTTAAGGAAGCAGTATCTTGATGAATAGCAACCTCAATTTTGTATGAGGCACCTGTCTCTGGCATTTTTGTGGCGAGGCCATATTTCAGTTTTAGTCGTTCGGCAATCGCTTTTTTCACAATAGCCTGACAGTCTGGCACGCTGTGTAAAGTTGATTTGACTGATTTACCGGACACCGGAAATTGTCCATCCTCTGTTATAAAACTTTCCCATGGCAATGCTTTTGTTTGTTCAAATAATTCATCAAATGTTGTTGCGGTAAATTCACCCACAAGTAGTCGCACACGATCAGCTGCGCGCAGCCATAAATTACACCGTGGTATAGCTGAAAACGGCGCCTTAAATCGCACTTTTCCATTTTCAACTTCCACTTCGTAGCCTAATCTTTTTACTTCATAGGCAACAACGGATTCCAGGCCCATTGCTGCAGTTGCAATTAAATTGACATGTTGTTGCATAGATTATGTCCTCATTTCCTTTAAACAGATGTCTTAAGTTTACCATTGAGTTATGAAAAAGGAAAAAGAAAACGAATTAATTAATTTTCTAGCATCCACCATCCCACGGCAATAAATAATGCAACAAAAAAACCTTTCCAAAAGTAAACTACTTAAGAAAGGTTTGTTCTAACCATTGAATACATCATAAGCCATGTTCTGTCCCCTTGTACTGCAAACGGTGGTTAGCCTCGTACATTGGGCGTAATCATCTATCTACAAGCAATAGCTTGTCCCTTTTTCGGTTCATTTTCCTAGTCAAGGATGCCCCTACCATTATTTGGGTTGCTCACTCGTGGGGTTTACCTCGTTCCACTCCAAGCGTTTCCACTCGGACTACGTCACTGTGGCACCTTCAAGGATCATATTCCCTATCGAATCGACTTAGGAATTTCCCCTGCCGTTAACCTTAATAGTTACCTTGACTTATGATTTCGTCAAGCACGAGCACTACAAACGTCGCAGTTTGTGTGAGCATGGACTTTCCTCTGCAAGATTTGTTGCAGCGATTACGTCAGTATTCAATTCTTATTTACCATTAGTATAGCATATTTTTTGATTTATAGCACTACCAAAATAAGTAAAGGCTCGTGCCAAGTTCGGCCTTGCCAAGAAAGCTGCTAATCCATCAGAATCCATGTTTTAAGAGTCTGCGAATTTTTTGCCAAACACTGCTTTTTCCAAATTGGACACACGCTTCAGAATATCATAGTTCACCGAATGATTCGGTGCTGGTGTCCTTGTTCGTGTTTGATCAGATTGCTTTCGAAGTCGTTCATTTTCTAGTTCAAGCCGTTCAATTTCTTGTTTAAATGCATCGTAGTCTTGTATGATCGTATCAAGGAATTCGTCTACTTCTTCTTGGTTGTAGCCACGCATTGCCGTTTTAAAATTTTTTTCAAGAATTTCTTTCCCGCCGAGTTGAATACGATTTGCGCTCATATTTTTTCACCTCATATTCTGGACAAAATACATTTATATTTTTTCAAATAAACAAGCAAATGTCAATTTTAATTGTGATTTTTTCTAAAGTTAGGTTTATTTCATTAACAGACGAAGCGATTAAAAAAGGTCACGTACACTGTTAAACAGACATTTACCGTCAGCTGTTATTTCGCATTGGCCATATCATCAGGTTTAAAGGAGAATGGTAACAATTCATTGACTGTAACCGTTTTGGTGTCACCATGCAAGTTGGTTAGATGAACAGGCATCATTTGGTCAAAAAACTCGCTCATCACCTGGCGACAGGATCCGCATGGGGGTACTGGTCTTGGGGTATCAGCCGCCACAGCCATTTCTTTAAATTCCGTTTCTCCGTTTGAAATTGCTTTGAAGATGGCCACCCGCTCGGCACAGCACGAAACGGGAAATGCTGCGTTTTCAATATTGCATCCGGTATATATCTTGCCTGATTTGGTTAATAATGCTGCGCCAACAGGAAACTTTGAATATGGAACATAAGCTTTTTCTCGTATGCTTTTTGCTTCATCGATTAGATTTGTGTTGTTCATTTTCATCTTCCTTCCATGTGGAATGTTATTATACGGAATCATTTGCTGTTGTAAAAATATCTAGCTTTGATAATTACAGCCACACACTATTCATTCATATCTCGTAGCATTTGATCATAAATATATTGAATGGATTTGTATAATTCCATATAACGTCTCTGTTTTACATCGATATAAAAACTGTGCATGAGCAGCAACTCCATGTTTTCGCGTGTTGACGTTATCTGCTGCGGGTGAATATTTAACGTTCGGTCCTTTATTGCTTTTAAAGAAGTACCCTCCCACGTTTCGACAAGTTTATAAATAGCTTCCGTTTGTTGCCTAACATACATAAAAAAGTCTTTATCTCGTCTATCTTCAGGAGGATGATTGTCCTCATAGCGCTTTTTTAATTGATTCAAGTGTTCTTTTAGTGTTTCTGTTTGCTCTTGCAATCCTGTCAATGTTAAACGCTCCCAACTGCAATTTCTAATCCTTTCTTATACTTTAGCATTAATTTAGCATAGTTTCACGGATTATGGACACTGAAACGAACAAACCCCACTTTCACTTTTAGAAAGCAGGGCCTTCATATTCCAATCACTCTCACTACTTACTGATTTGATCGATATTCGCTTGAACCTTTTGAATCATTGTCTGTTGAAAGTGGTATGTTTGCGTGATTTCATGATCAACCTTCATTGTCAGCTTTTGATCCACCCATCTTAGCTGGTCGGATAACTCCTGTAACAAATGATTGAACATCGCTTTATCAATTCCATTATTTGGATAGGAAAGCTTCTGGGCCATGTTCATCACGTTCCTCACTCCTTCGTTCATTTTTGAACCGCTTTTAATCCAATTCGAGATAAGAAATGAATAACCTTCCCGTTCGACAAAACTAGAAAAAATGAGCTAAAAGCAGTGTTATAACTGATTTTTTAGACAAGCTAAGTAAGAAGGAGGCATGATGATGAAAATAGATCGCAAAAAACAACCTAGTGATAAACAAAAAAAGACGCAACGCGGTTACGGGAATAAGAAACTAGATGGACCAAATCGGCCATCGACCTGATAAAATCGGCTTAAAAGCCGATTTTATCAGGTAACCCATCAGTCCTCTCCTATCCACAACGTTACTATCAAATTGCTGCTTGATCTCACCTGCCCCCTCATATGCAGGATAGGTTACGAATGATGTAACGTACCTATGTCTAAAGCCCCTTAGGTATAAATCCGCCTAAAACAGTGGTTCATAAACGATTTGATACAGTTCTACGCGCGTTTTTTAAGCAAATAATCCTGTTAATTTAATGTTCTTTTGGTCTGTTTGTTATATAATGGATATATTCTTGTTTCATTATTTGTTTATAGGAAATTGTTTTAGGATTGACTTTGGTGCCAATACTGTATTAACAGTTATCAAGCTACTATTTTTCTGGTATGATATCTTCATATGCAAGGAGGAATAGGATGCATTATCCAAACGGACAAAAGTATAATACTCCGGGAAGTAATATTGGCACAAAAATAAAGGATAGTTATGGTAACCGTGGGATGACACTTGAGGAAGATATTAATGTAACCAATTTATATTACTTACAAACCAATCAAGCTGTTATTCACAAAAAGCCAACACCAGTCCAAATCGTCAATGTGCATTATCCCAAACGGAGTGCAGCAGTAATAACAGAAGGATACTTTAAACAAGCATCAACAACTGATTATAATGGTCTGTATAGTGGCAAATATGTCGATTTTGAGGCAAAAGAAACCAAAAATAAAACACGGTTTCCGCTTGCAAATATCCACGAACATCAGATTAAGCATATGCAGTCGATTGTCCAGCATGGCGGAATTAGCTTCATCATTATCCGGTTTGCTGTTTGGAATGAAACCTATTATTTACAAGCCGAAAAATTGTTTCCGCATTGGCATGCCAAATGTAATGGCGGACGGCAATCGATCCCTTATCAGGTTATCAAGCAAGAAGGGTATAGGATCCCCTTTCACTTACAAAAACGGGTGGACTATCTGCAGATTATTGACAGGCTTTATTTTTAGAGACGGAGGAATGAGTAATGGCAGACAATAGCCAATCTCGTATTGCTAGAAGAAAACAGAGAAAAACAAAAAAGAAACCATTATGGAAACGAATATTTCTTATTGTTGGTATTATTATTTTAGTTATGGTCATTGGTGCAGGCAGTGCATTCGCATATTTCGTTGCCTCTGCACCAAAATTAGATGAATCAAAACTACAAGACGCTTTTTCTTCAAAAATTTATGATAAAAATGGTGACTTGTTTGCTGATATGGGGGCTGAACGGCGAACGAGAATCACATTTGATGATTTGCCCGATGTATTGGTCGATGCGGTTACCGCCACAGAGGACTCGCGCTTTTTCAAGCACCATGGCATTGACCTGAAACGAATCGGTGGCGCTGTTGTTGGTAACATAAGAAATGGTTTTGGTTCTGAAGGAGCCAGTACTATCACACAGCAATTGGCGGAAAAATCATTTTTATCACACGAAAAAAAGATCCGTTTAAAGGTACAGGAAATGTGGCTGGCTATGAGAATTGAACGAAAATATTCCAAAGAAGAAATTCTGGAAATGTATTTGAATAAAGTGTATTACGGAAATGGCGCTTATGGGGTAGCAAAGGCAGCGCAAACGTATTTTGGGAAAAATGATTTAAAGGATTTAACATTGCCGGAAGCTGCTATTTTAGCTGGTTTACCGCAGCGTCCAACGGCATATAATCCGCGGCAACACCCGGAATTGACGAAAGACCGAATGAATACGGTGCTTCATTTAATGGTCAAGCATGGTAAAATAACACAAAAACAAGCAGACGAAGCGAAAAAGACTGATATTAAATCCTTGTTAACCGATGAACAGCCAGAATTGACCCAATATGAAGCATTTCTGCAAAAAGTAAGAAGAGAAGTGGAAGATAAGCTTGATGCCGATATTTATACGGATGGCTTAAAAATCTATACAACCATTGATCCAGATATACAAGAACATGTGGAATTTTTATTATCGGATGATGAGAACAACCCTATTTCATACCCTGAAAAGATAAATGACCCGAAAAAAGATGAAATGGTCGATATGCGAGCTGGAATGGTTGTGTTGGATTCCAAAAACGGTGCTATCCGGGCAATCGGTGGTGGCCGGGGACTAGAAAATGATGGCTACAACTATGCGATCCAAGGTGGCCGTCAGGGTGGTTCGACCATGAAGCCGATATTAGCGTATGGTCCGGCAATCGAAAATGAAAAATGGTCTACTTATCACCAGATCAATGACGATAATCCGTATGAAATTCCTGGAACGGATAAGAAAGCCGGTAACTGGAACGGTCAGTATCAAGGCTGGATGTCCATGCGCACAGCATTAACACAATCATTGAACGTTCCTGCGTTAAAAACAGCTGAAGAAGTTGGCTCAGGAAAAGCACAAGAATTTGCAGAAGGATTAGGATTAAACTTTGGGAAAAAAGACATGACTGTTACAGACGCAATTGGCGGTGGTAACTTAAATGTGACACCGCTACAACTGGCAAGTGCCTATCGGGCTTTTGCGAATGAAGGTGTGACAAACGAATCCTATTCCGTTACCAAGGTGGAATATCCAAATGGACGAACAGTTGACTTAAAACCAAAACAAAAACCGGTAATGTCGGACTATACCGCATACATGATGACAGACATGTTAAAGTCTGTCATGACAGATGGTTCCGGTACAGGAAGAGAAGCAAATATCCCGGGACTTCCTGTTGCTGGTAAAACAGGTACAACGAACTTAACAGGCTCAGAGGGAAGCCCAGACTCCTGGTTCAGCGGATATACGACCAATTACACCATATCGGTTTGGACCGGCTATGATAACCAAAAACTTGTTTTACCTGATACAAAGGTACCGCTGGCGTTATTTAAAGAGACAATGTCGTATATCTCCGATGGGATTGATACCGCGGACTTTCAAAAGCCCGATTCAGTTGTTGAGGTTGGTGTTGAAAAAGGGTCCAATCCAGCGCGGCTACCAAGCGATTACACGCCAGATTCGGAAGTCGTTACCGAGTTGTTTGTAAAAGGAAACGAGCCATCGAAAACATCAGAGAAATTTGATAAACTCGATCCGGTCAGCAATTTAACGGCTGAATATAATAAAGATGATGATAAAATCAATGTGGAATGGGATTATGATAGTGATGATGATGTTTCCTTCCAGGTCAGTGCCAGTGTTGACGGCGGAGAGATGAAAGAACTATCCACAACAAAAGATAAGTCGATGGACATCTCTGACATTGAATCAGGTGGTGAATATACTATTCAAGTGGTTGCCGTTAAAGATGACGAGAAGAGTGAAGCAAAAACAACCAAAGTAAAAACGTCTGATGATGATGACGATGATGAGGATCAGGAAGAAATGGAGCCCGTTAGTGATTTAAGCGCCCAGTACAACAACAATACGATTGATGTTTCCTGGAAATATAATGGTCCTGCGGCAACGTTTGAAGTTTCAGTTGCTCCTGATGGTGGCTCGCCACAGCAGCAGACAGTCAACTCAAACGGCATAAAAATTGATAATGCCAATGCTGGAACCACCTATACCATCTCGGTTACACCAGTTGGGAAAAATGGCGATAATGAGGGTGAGAAAGGCCCTTCCGAAAGCACAACCATTACCATTCCTGGCAGTGATGATTCAGCTGAGGATAATGAGAACAATCATGACGATAATGGTGGTAATGATGGTGACGACCAGGATGAAAACAACGATAATCAGGAACAAGATCAGGATCAAGGGGATAATGGGGAGCATTCGGATGATAGTTGACCAATCCCGTTAAAAGTATCAAAAGAGGCAGCTCAATTTATGAGCTGCCTCTTTTAGTTATACATGGTAGGAAAAATAGAATAGCGAATTTCTTATATCATCACCCGTTTCTTCATCCGCTTTTGTCCCTCCCGGCAAATATCCAGTAACGGACATTCCGGACAGTTGGGATTTTTTGCCCGACAATGATAACGGCCAAAGAAGATCATGCGATGATGCGTTACACTCCATTCGGATTTTGGGACCTTTCGCATTAATGTTTCTTCTACCTCCAGCACCGAATCTTTCCAGCGACAAATGGCTAAGCGCTTAGACACCCGTTCGACATGGGTATCAACGGCAATAGCCGGCTCGTCAAATGCAACAGATGCAACAACATTTGCTGTTTTCCGTCCTACACCAGCTAGTTTCATTAATTCTTCTTTTGTTCGTGGAACAACGCCACCATAATCATCAATGAGCATTTGGCAGAGCTTGCGAATATTTTTTGCTTTATTCCGATAAAGACCAATCGAGCGAATGTCTTGTTGCAGCTCTTCTAACGAAACGGCCAAAAAATCTTCCGGGGTTTTATACTTTTTAAATAACTCATTTGTTACTTTATTGACAAGTACATCCGTACATTGAGCGGATAATAGCACAGCTATAACCAGCTCAAATGGATTCTTGTGGTTTAATTCACATTTTGCTTCTGGGAACATTTCTCCCATGACCTCTAGGCAATACGCAACTTGTTTTTTCGTAAGCATCTTTACTCGTCCCCCTCTAACCAATTATAATAAAACGATGTATCGCGCTTTGGCGCAGAACCAGTTTGTTTGCTGGTCTGGTTATCGTGGAAGGTCTTGGATGCTTTCTTTGCCTGTTCAACCGTTTGAATCCCTTTCCTTTTCCACTCTCGTAAAATGCGGTCAATATATTTAAAGTTCAGTTTCCCCATTAACACTGCTTCTCTAAGTGCTGTTTTAATGAGTGATGTACTTAGCTTGTCTTCATCCAGCCAAACATTGATCGTTTCAATTTCGATTGGTGAAAGCGGCCGGCCAAATTCCTGCTCAAACAAAATAAACAATTTTCCATCTTCCGGTTCCTTTTCCGGTTCGGTTACTAAAAATAGTTTCTCCCAAAGTGGATCCAAGGAATAAATCTCGCTCCAAATCCCCTGTTCATTTTTGGTTTGCTCAATCGCCAAAAATCCTTTCTGAATCAGTTTCCGCAATACCATTGAGCATTCCTGTTCATTGATGGTCAAAAAAGAGGTAAGTTCAGTTGGCGTTGGAAAATCATTCTCATCGAAAATGAAACGATAAATCTGTAATAGCAGCATGACTTCCGTCTCATTTAACCCCAGTGTCTTATAATTCGTTAACAGCCGTGCAGGAATTTGCAGCTGATTTAATAAAATTTGTTGAATTTGAATTGGTCTCTCCATGATCATGCACCTCATACATAGTATAGCAAACTAAACGTGATCGCGCCCGAAAATCTACAGTATAAACGGATGGTAACAGATATAATACAACCACATTTCTTATAAAGTGAAACTTCATTCAGTGGGGGTTTTCGACGCACTCAGACGTGTTAGTGCAGGCGAAGGCATAAGGACGTGACGGTTTTAGCCTGCCCTTTCTCCCCCACTGAATAGAGGAACAAAGGCTAAGTTCTCAGTCGTCTGAGTTGTAACGCCTTTGTGACCTGCCTCGTGCAGGCTGAGAACAGAATCGGACCTTTGTCATGCAGTTGCCCCCCACTTATCTTTTTTTGTTTCACCTTAAAATCTTGAAGTGGGGGCCTTACTGCCCGTTAAGGCGGGATAAACGAATAAAACCCCCTGCTGTGTACAAGGGATTTTTTCGAATTTATGGATATAATCTGTTTAACAAGCGTGGGAATGGAATCGTTTCTCTTACATGCTCCACTCCTGCCAGCCAGGCAACTGTTCGTTCTAACCCAAGCCCAAATCCAGAATGTGGAACACTTCCATATTTGCTAAGCTCTAAATACCATTCATATGCTTCGCCTGTCAGGTTATGTTCCTCATAGCGTTGTTCCATTAAAGCCAAATCGTCAATCCGCTGGGATCCGCCAATAATCTCCCCATAGCCCTCTGGAGCAATCAAGTCGGCACATAATACAACATCGTCCCGGTTTGGATCTGGTTTCATGTAGAATGCTTTAATGTCTTTTGGATAATTGGTGATAAATACGGGTTTATCAAAGCTTTCCGCAATCGCTGTTTCATGCGGTGCACCAAAATCCTCTCCCCACTCAATATCATCAAAGCCTTTTTCTTTTAATAATTCAATCGCATCGTCATACGAAATTCGTGGAAATGGTGCTTTGATTGCCTCCAGTTTAGAAATATCTCGCTCAAGGACCGCTAATTCTAATTTACAATTAGCCAGTACCGATTGAACAACAAAGCTGACATATTGCTCCTGAATTTCTAAACTTTCCTCATGATCGACAAAGGCCATTTCTGGTTCGATCATCCAAAATTCGATTAAGTGACGGCGTGTTTTTGATTTCTCTGCCCGAAATGTTGGACCGAATGAGAATACCTTTCCAAACGCCATGGCTGCCGCTTCCATATACAACTGTCCACTTTGTGAAAGATAGGCTTCCTCATCAAAATATTTGGTATGAAACAATTCCGTCGTCCCCTCTGCTGATGAGCCTGTTAGAATTGGTGGGTCAATCTTCACGTATCCATTTTCGTTAAAAAACTGATACGTAGAGCGAATGATTTCATTACGAATTTTCATCACGGCATGCTGACGTTTGGATCGTAACCATAAGTGTCTATGATCCATTAAAAATTCGGTTCCATGTTCTTTTGGAGTGATTGGATAATCGATTGCTTCATGAATCACTTCAATGTTTTCTGCTTGCATTTCATAGCCTAATGGGGACCGTTTATCCTCGACGATTTTTCCGGTTATATACATGGATGTTTCTTGTGTCATCGATTTAGCTAAATGAAAAACTTCTTCGGTTACATCGCTTTTTACGACAACCGCCTGCATAAATCCTGTTCCATCACGAAGTTGCAAGAAGGCGATTTTCCCGCTGGAACGCTTATTGGCAAGCCACGTACCAATTGTAACGGTTTGCCCTTCATGTTTTGCTGCTTGATCTATAGTAGTTTTCAAAACGATTTCCTCCTATGCCTGATGGTTTTGAACGAAGCGGTTGATTCGTGTCATTGCCTCAGTTAATAATTCGATTGATGTTGCGTAAGATAAACGGACATAGTCATCCGCGCCAAACCCGGATCCCGGAACAAGGGCAACTTTTTCCTCTTCCAGTAGGGCTGTTACCCATTCATCCGTAGATGCAAAGCCATTCATTCGAACAGCTTCCTTGACATTCGGAAACAAATAAAATGCCCCTTTAGGTCTTACACAACTAATCCCAGGTATATCAGTTAGCAAACCGTAGCAGGTAGCCAGACGGGTCTGAAACGCCTTGCGCATATCCTCTGTGGTTGTCTGATCACCTGTATACGCTGCTAATGCTGCATATTGCGCAATGGATGTTGGATTGGACGTGGAATGCGATGCCAGATTTGTCATTGCTTTAATAATTTGCTCATTTCCAGCTGCATAACCAATCCGCCAGCCAGTCATGGCATGTGATTTGGAAACCCCATTAATAACGACTGTCTGCTGCTTCAAGGCGTCCGACAATTGCGCAATCGAGATATGTTCATCAGTGGTGTAGATCAGTTTCTCATAAATTTCATCAGAAACAATGGTAATATCATGCTTCAGGCAAATGTCACCAATTGCTGCTAATTCTTCTTTATTATACATCATCCCGGTTGGGTTACTAGGCGAATTTATAATCACCGCCTTGGTCTTTTCGGTTATAGCTGATGTCAATTGCTTAGTAGTTAGTTTAAAATCATTGTCCTCTTGTGCATCTACAATGACGGGTTTGCCACCAGCTAACTTAATTTGTTCCGGATAGCTTACCCAATATGGAGCAGGAACAATCACTTCATCAGAAGGATTTAATAACACTTGAAATAATGTGTATAGCGCATGTTTTGCACCAGTTGTAACAATGATCTGGTTGGCCTGATAGGTCAGCTGGTTATCTGCTTGAAACTTTTGGATAATCGCATCCTTCAGTGGTACAATTCCACCCGAGGGTGTGTATTTCGTAAAGCCTTCACGCATAGCCTTTTCTGCTGCATCCAGAATATATGCCGGTGTATTAAAATCCGGTTCGCCGGCTCCCAGGCCAATAACATCATGTCCTTGTGCCTTTAATTCTTTTGCTTTTGCTGTAATTGCTAATGTTGATGATGGTGTTAATGTTTGTACACGATTTGCTAAATCCATATTGTCACCTTCCTCTAATTAAACATACTTTTTAAACGCAATTGTTGATATCGTTTCCCGTCATAAATGGATAAATAATCCAACACATACCTGTTTGAATTGCTTCGGTAAGTCACTTCCCATAAGGCTTTATCATCAACCATTGCCGGTGTAACTTTGATCAATTCGCAATGATTACACTGATGCTTCCACTGGTCAATGATATCCTGTTTACTTATTATTTTTGCAGTATTCACAACCGTTATATCTTTTGTACTCTTTTTATTTTTTGGAACAAAAATGTATTGCTGCTGTTGGTCCTTTGTTTTCCCTAAAACAATATCGTACGTGTTATCACTCTGAAATCGGGATATATCTTCCACTTCTGTTAAGTCTGTATGCTTTATCACTTCTGCTTTTGTTTGCTGAAATCCGTCTGTTTTATTTTGCTGGATGGCATGATATAAATAAGCAAGATAAATGAAACCAATAATAAGAACGAGACATATGACGATTAGTATCCACTTGAACCAGGCAACCTGTGATTCGCGCCTAACATTCATGTCATTGTTCTTCCCTTACTAATTGATATAAATAGTTACCAATACGAATGCTTATATATTGGTTTTTGATCGCTGATACTGTCTCGATTCTTTGCAAATTATATTCCCTCCAAACAAGCTTTACGTTTATTTATCAATATTTACTACACATACTAAAACGGACCTATGCTTAAACTAATGATACAGTTGAAGATAAATATCAAGGATTACCTTATTTAGTATAACAAGCTTTTGTTTGTTTTGTATTTATTTCAACCAAAAAATGTACCTTGCCAATACCTTTTTCTTCTTTAACTGATGCATCAGCTGGTGCATCAGTGTTTTTTTAAAAAGATCTAAAACCATTCCTCCGCTTTTTCGATTAATTTCATTGTCGAGTTGAATGTAATTGGAACTTCGGGAATAGACTCGGTAAAGTACTTGCCATATCGTGCTTTGACTAACCGCGCATCGCAAACAAAAACAATCCCTCTGTCATTGGAAGAACGAATTAACCTGCCAAATCCTTGTTTAAAACGAATAACTGCATTTGGTAAGGAAAGCTCCATGAATGCATTTTTTCCATTGTTTTTAAATTGGGCCGACTTTGCTTCAACAATGGGGTGATCCGGTGGTTCAAATGGGAGACGGACAATAACCAGACAAGATAAATCCTCTCCTGGAATATCGACTCCTTCCCAAAATGAATTGGTTCCCAATAAGATCGTACGGTCATAATGAACAAAGTTTTTCTTCAGTCTTGATCTGCTTCCACTTGAAATCCCCTGTGCAATTAATGTATAGGTCGTTAAATCCATTGTTTCTTTTAGCGTGTTGTATGTTTTTCGTAACATGTCATACGATGTAAACAGAACAAGCATTCTTCCATTCGTAATTTCCGCTAATGATAAAATGGCTTCACAAGTAGAATAAATATAATCCGCACTATTTCCCTGCCGGACGTCCGGAAAATCATTTGGCACCATTAATTGCACCTGATCCTGATACGAAAAAGGGGAATAAACCTTCTTGGTCACTAAGCGATCCGCTGTCAATCCTAACCGATTTTGAATAAAGGAAAAGGAGCGTTTCATCGTTAGTGTGGCACTTGTTAATATAACACTTTGTTTTTGTGCAAAAAAGTCTTTCGCCAGTAATCCGGACATTTCAATTGGTTCACAATATAAATAAACGGCATTCTTTGCCCCATTTGCTTCAATTTCAATCCATTTGACATCTTGTTGTTCATTATCGTCCAATAGAAATAATTGTTCAAGCTGGTCAATAAATCGTTGGAGGCTTTCTGTGATCCCTTGCATCGCGTCTTTGTCATTTTTGTCCATGGTTGCTTGTTGTTCAATGGACTGTTGTAATTGGCTTAATAAGTGGATGAGATCGCGAAAATAAAAAGTCAGCCTAGTTGTCATTTCCTTTATCGTATTCCATTTTTTTTTCTGTTCTTTGCCATTTTCAAATCGATACTGCGTTCGGCCAATATCGCTATACGATTTTTGATATTTCTGCTGATCAACAACGTATTGAAAAAGAAATCGAAATAAATCATCTACTTCATATTTTGCCTGATTGAAAATGGTGTTCCAATTTGTTAATAACGATTCTTGTTGATCGACGGCATATGTGTTTATCAGCTCACTTAACCAATGATCTTCCTCCGTTGTCCCGATATAATTGAGCCGATGGTGAATACTGGCATAATCAACCTTCAATCCATAGTGACTCGATGCTGTGTCCTCCAAATGGTGCGCTTCATCTATAATCGCCTTTTCATAGGCAGGTAAAAACTGATAATCGTTAAACATATCTGTACATAACAAGGAGTGATTGGTAATAATCACATCTGCCTTTTGCGCTTGTCTTCTGGTATGCTGATAAAATGATTTTTGAAACCATGGGGATGTCGGATCCCGATAGCCTTCTGCCTCCACACAAACACGTTTGAAAAATAAGTACCCACTTGAGGGCAATTGGATTTCATCAATGTCCCCCGATTGAGTTTCGGTTAGCCAAACAAGAATCATTGCCTTTGTCAAGGTAACATCATAGTTTTCCTTTTGATCTAGTCCAAGGTCATGGGCAAATTTTTCCAAACTTATGTAGTGCTGCTTTCCCTTGAGGAGCGCCACTTTAAAGGGAAAGTTAACAAGCTGATGAATCAATGGAATTTCTTCTTCAAGTAGCTGTGACTGTAATTGTGTCGTATACGTACTAATCACAATGCGCTGCTGCTGGCTTACTGCTTCATAAATGGCTGGAAGTAAATATGCTAACGACTTGCCTGTTCCTGTTTCAGCTTCGATTAATGCATGCTGGTGCGATCGGAAGGCATCAAAGATTTCCTCAGACATTTCCCGTTGCCCATCTCTTTTTTCATAATGATCCATTTCCTGCTTTAATGTTCCTTCTTCCTCGTAGATTGAATCTAGATAATCACCAAACGATGTCTCGACCGTTGGTTTATCGCTTTGCTCATCCGAAAGTTTCTTAAAAGCCAGCCCTTGAAACGCCATGATATCATCGTCTGTTTCGATTGAAAACGCTAATTCCTGCTGGCGTTGATATAATAAGTCATAAATATCTGATTTAAGCGTTTGTTCCAGTTTTAACAGCCCATCGATCGTCTCATAGGGCAGTGTTTCCAATTTTTGTCTCAATTTCAAAAATAATTTTGCAGTTACATAGGCATCGGACAAGGCACGGTGTGGATCATCATGATGTATGTTCAGGTAACGGCTGATTTGGGCTAGCTTAAAGCTTGGTGCTTGTGGATACAAGATACGTGCAAGTTCGACTGTATCGAGTACAGGATTGGTTAATCTTGCCCTTTTATGCGCTGCTAATTCTTCGTTTAAAAAACCTAAATCAAATGGTACATTGTGGGCTACTAAATAACAATCCGTAAACATCGCAGCAATTTCATCTGCTTTTTTTTCAAACGTTGGTGCATCAGCAACATCCTTGTCCGATATTCCCGTTAAATTCGTAACAAATAGCGGGATATCACGCTGTGGATTTAAAAAAGTAGAAAATGTATTGCTGATTTGATTATTTTCGATCGTGACAATTCCGATTTCGATTATTTTATCGTGCTTCGCCGGTGTGTGACCTGTTGTTTCTAGATCGATTACGGCAAATTTATCCATATGTACGTCACCTTCTATTCTTTTCCATGAACCACCAGCTACCATTATATATTTATCCATTCACAACGGGCAGTAAGACTTCCACTTCAAGATTGAGGTGGATTTAAAAAATGTCCAAGGCCCGGTACTATTCGGGTTTGCACGATACAGGTCACAAAGGCGTTGCAACTCAGCATTGCTTACTTCATCGGTTCTTTTACAGCAAGGGTGCTTGACTAGTCTCACCTTTGCCCAGCTTTTGCTTTGGAGGAAAGGTTGACAAGTGATGAGTCCTTGCATATATGAAAGGAAAACCCTTATCATTGTTAACCGATAAGAGTCTTTTGGCGTATCATTTTATTTCCGTGAATGGCGGCTCTTGATCAACTATTTGCGTATTTTCATTGGCTTCGTTCATGATAGCGACCAGCGGTTTAATTGTTGATAATTCGTCGTCTTCTACGATTGCATAAGAAACGATAACGACTGTGTCACCAAGTTGAATAACTGCTCCATTTAAACAAATTACCCCGGAGTTACGTTTCCCGGGAATCACATAGGTTTCCAAACGAGCGCCATTATTATTGTTTACGATTTAAATCTTTTCATGTGGCAGAATTCCTACCTGGTTGAGAATTTGCTGATCGATTGCGATACTTCCGACGTAATCAAGATTTGCTTCGGTAACGCGAGCACGATGAATCTTTGCTTTCATCATGGTTCGAAACATGACCCTTCTAAACAAGCAATTGTATCGCCCGAAAATGTAATAAAATATACATAAGTGGCCTGTTAGATATAGCAAACCCCATGGAAATAAGTGGTTACTTAATGAAGTTGACCGGACGACTATCTTTGTCCCATATCAAGTTATCAATTAAACGAGCTTTCGTAAATTGGAGGGCTACCGCCAAGATAACACGCTGATCGACTTTCGAAACAGGCTTTAATGCTGGGTAGCTTAATAATTCAACATAGTCAATGGACCCGCTCGTTTCCTGTTCAATTCGGTTCATAACCTCTTCTACAATGATAGCAGGATTTTTTTCCCCGTCAACCGCTAATTGTCTCCCGGCTTGTAAGGCCTGGTAAAGGGCAACTGCTTCGCTTCGTTCGCTGTCACTCAGGTTCACGTTTCGGCTGCTTTTTGCCAGCCCATCCATTTCCCTGACGGTTGGCAAACCAATTAACTGAATCGGGAAATTAAGATCACTAATCAATGCATCGACGACGGCAAACTGCTGCGCATCTTTCAATCCAAAATAAGCTCGAGAAGGATGAATTAAATGAAATAATTTTGTTAGTACGGTGAGCACCCCGGCAAAATGTCCTGGCCTTGAGCGTCCGCAAAGCACATCAGCACGTTTATCAATCGACATTGAAATGAGCGGTTTTTCTGGATACATTTCTGCTGCGTCTGGGATGAAGATGATATCCACTCCAACGTTTTCTGCAAGCATAATATCATTTTCCTCATTTCTTGGATAGCGCTCGTAATCCTCATTTGGTCCAAATTGTAACGGATTGACAAATATACTTGTTACAACAACGTCATTCTCTTTTTTGGCTTGTTTCATTAATGATAGGTGTCCCTCATGAAAAAATCCCATTGTTGGAACAAGGCCGATTGACTGTTGCTGTTGTATAATTGTTCGTGATTTAGTTTGCATATCGTTCAGTGAACGAATAATTTCCATACATCAGCCCACCCTTTTTTAAAAAGTATAACACTAGGTTCAATTCTGCTCATATTTGGGAAGAGTTCAGCTAAAGTTGCGGGCGTCCTGCCACAACGCCGAACTGCCCTACATACTGTGTTTTCTCGTCCTTCTCCATGTATGGTGACTAGTAGACTACCTCTTCCACTGTACGATCAGTCAACATGGAGCAGGGCGCAATCCGGGTGCCTATTGTTTCGGAAGGAATGCTTGATCTTTAATTTTAAAACTATATTCTTCGGTTGGAAAGCTTCCTTTTTTAACATCCTCGCGATAATTTTGAATTGCCTGTTTCACGGCAGTATTCATATCAGCATATGGTTTCACAAATTTAGCTAACCGGTCTACACCATATTGGACAATATCGTGATACACAAGTACTTGACCATCACAAAAAGGACCACCGCCAATTCCAATCGTTGGAATCGACAGTTTACTGGTGACGATTTCGGCAAGTTCCATTGGTACGCATTCCAACACTACGGCAATCGCACCATGCGCTTCTAATTGTCTGGCATCTTCCAACAGTTTTTCCCCTGCCTTCTGATCTTTTCCTTGCACTTTGAATCCGCCTAAAACATTGACCGATTGCGGGGTTAAACCGACATGGGCAACAACTGGAATACCAGCATCCGTCAATCGTTTGGTTAGTGTCAGGATTTCTTTGGAGGCACCTTCGATTTTAAGTGCCTGGGCGTTGGTTTCCTGAAAAATACGCTGGGCATGACGCAGCGATTCATCAAGTGAAATATGAAACGACATAAACGGCATATCAACCGCAACAAATGTATTATCTGCTGCCCGCTTTACCGCTTTTGCATGGTGGATCATGTCGTCAACGGTCACTTGGACAGTAGATTCATATCCAAGCATTACCATGCCAAGTGAATCACCTACCAAAATCATATCAACTCCAGCTTGTTGGGCTAATTTGGCACTTGGGTAATCATAAGACGTAATCATGGAAATCTTCTCATTCTCTTGCTTCATTTTTTGCAAATCAAGTCTTGTCAGCATTTTGGTTCTCCTCCCTTTGTTAAAGAAAATAGTTTATATAAAAAGATGAGGGCAGCGATCGTCAACTTTTTTATAAGTAAAGAAAGCATAAAATTTGGCGTTGTTAATTTTACTGTCAGCGATAATCCGGCTCCAGCACCCAGAGACTAGTAGCCAACACCCGCCTCCGTACGATAAGTCAACATCGGCTCAGGGGAAGTTCGGTTAAAACCGCGACGTCCTGGCGCAACACCGAACTGACCTACATCCTGTAGCCCCCAGCTCACCGTGTTTCCTTTATCTCCTACGGTAGGAATGTTCAGTTAAGACCGCTGCTTTGCGCAGCAACACTGAACCACCCTGCTTGGCAGGGCGCAGTTTATACGTCTCTAAACGGGTGCTTGCGCCTTTGTTCGCTAAACCAATCAATTTCTGCAGAATACAGTTTTTTTACTTCCCCATCGCCGGTGTTTATTAATAATGCACCATCTTCAGCTATACCCATAAAAATTGCATCATACGTCGTTTTCATTGTCTTCAATCGAATGGGTTGCCCGATTTTAAATCCATAGCTTTCCCATTTACGCTTCACATCTGGAAATCCGTTTAGGATATAATCATCATATGCGGCTTCAAATGTCCGCAACAGGTTTTGGATGAGCTTCCTTGTATTCCATCGCTGCTTTGTTTCAAGAAATAATGAAGTCGCTTTATCTTGAATGTCTGCTGGCAGATCATCATGAGATTGATTCACATTCATTCCAATACCAATCACGACATATTGGATCGTATCTTGTTCTGCTTGCATTTCAGTAAGAATACCGGCTGTTTTTCTCCCATTCAGCAACAGGTCATTTGGCCATTTGATCTGGGGCGTAATCTGATATGTTTTTAATACATCTGCCAGAACGGTAGCCGCCAGTAACGTAAGCTGTGGTGCAAGATATGGCAAAATGGCAGGACGGAGAATGACGCTCATCCAAATCCCCTTATGCTTTGTTGAATGCCACGCATGGTCCATTCGTCCTTTCCCCTTTGTCTGTTCATCTGCAACGACGATGGTGCCATGAAGTGCTTGCTCTTGAGCAAGCTGATGAGCGACATGCTGGGTTGATGTGGTTACTTCTTTATGTACAACGGTCTTTCCCAGCCAGCTTGTATCCAGCCCCCATTGAATCGTATTTTCACTTAGTTTATCAGGAAAGGCTAGTATCCGATAACCTTTTTTTGATTTACCTTCAATTTGGTATCCGTCTTTTTCCAGTTCCTTCATATGTTTCCAAACTGCTGCCCTGGAGATGGATAGTTTTTCCGATAGTACTTGTCCGGAAATATAGTTTTCCTTGTTTTCTGCCAGGAGTTTAATTAATTTATTTCGGGTGGATTCCATGTTATCCATTCCTTCAGTTCATTTTTATTGTTCGTTAATTCACCATAAACGACTTTTTTCTCTAAAACACCGAGAAAATGCTTTATCCAAGGTCCCTTTCGTTTATTGGGAAAAAGCTTTTGCAAGTCGTTACCGTTTACAGCCAGTTCTGGTAATGATCGGATCGGAAGGCAATTCCTTAGCTTCTCAAGTTCATCCGTTGATAGCGTAACGTGTTCATCAAGATTTTTTCCTACCCGGACAAACCCGGGAAAGAACATTGAATCCAGCCGATATGTCAGCCAGCGGTCTAAACCATATGCTTTATAGTGATACCACGCATTGGTTAACTGAACGGCTTCCTGTTTTTGTTTATTCGAACACTTCCACTGCCTTACCCATGATTCTATGGTGATCGATGGTTCCAATACATGGAATAGGGCAATCACTTCCGCGAATGACTGGAGTGGACGAAGAGAACTTGGTATTTGGCTGATGATATCTGGATATTCAGATATCACAGGGAGCTGTTGATAGATCTGTGTCTCCCGTAAATAATGAAGACCATTGTTAACAAATGACCCGGCAAATAATTTTGTTACCTCAGATGTAATTCGTTCCACGGCAAGATCTTTTATTTGTTCCTGTTGTTTATTCATGCTTGTCTGCGTTGTTTCTTCAATGGCAAAACCCAGTTGACTCGCAAAACGTAATGCACGGATCATGCGCAACGGATCCTCATGAAACCGCTCAGAAGCCTTCCCAACGGTACGAATTCGTTTTCGCTTTAGATCCATGTTTCCACCGAATGGATCGATCATATTCCCATCGATATCCATCGCCATGGCGTTGATGGTGAAGTCTCGACGCTGTAAATCTTGTTCAATTGTTTGAATAAATTCAACCTGATCAGGATGTCGAAAATCACTATACGTACCATCTAAACGAAAGGTTGTTACTTCATATGATTCGTGCTGATGACGGACAATTACCGTTCCATGCTCCATTCCCACGGGAAGAACTTTTTCAAAAATGTCTTGTACCTGCCAAGGTTTGGCCGATGTGGCGATATCTATATCCCCAATCGGCCGGTTGAGCAGCAGATCACGAACACAGCCACCAACAAAAAATGCTTGATATCCATGTTCCTTTAATCGTTGCAATATTGGTTCAGCCTTTTTAAATGGACTTTTTTGCATTCGCATCACCATTTTCATTTTTTGCTACTTGAGCGTATAACTGGATATATTCGCTAACAATTTTACGCGAATGAAACGCTGACCGGGCCCGATGCAAGGCCTGCTCGGAAAATGCTCGCAGTTTGGATTCATCCTGTAACAACGAAATAGCATAGATGGCAGCTTGTTCCAATTCGCCCGGTTCTACGATATATCCTGTTTCTCCATGATTGATCACTTCTGGGATCCCGCCAACGTTTGTTCCAATGACAGGTACTTCGCATGACATTGCCTCCAACAAGACAAGACCAAAGCTTTCTTTTTCCGATAATAATAATTTTAAATCCGATACCGAAAGTAATTCGCTTACGTTTTTCTGTTTCCCTAAAAATAACACATTCTCTTGTAAATGTAATTGATTAACGAGTCGGTGGCAATCCGAATATTCCGGACCATCTCCAACCAGCAGCAATTTAGACTTTACATGTTTATGAATAATATTGAATGTATAAATGACATCTTGCACACGTTTAACTTTTCGAAAATTAGATATGTGTATCAGTACTTTCTCATCGGATTGAATTCCGTATTGCTGACGTACTGCTGTAACGTTTTGTTTGTGGTATTCCTGTTCATTTACAAAATTATAAATAACTGAAATATCGTTTGTTACACCTAGCATATCAACCGTTTGCTTGACTAAACTGTGGGAGACAGCTGTAACCGCATCAGACTGTTCGATTCCATGTTTGATCATCTTTTTAAATGTATGGTCAATCCCTAAAACCGTGATATCTGTCCCGTGCAGCGTTGTTACAATTTTTACGTCATGATTGGCAATCTGTCTCGCTAGTATCGCGCATATTGCATGTGGCATGGCATAATGAACATGCAGAATATCCAATTTCTCCTGATCGATCACTTCTGCCATTTTGCTTGCCAGTGCCAGGTCGTACGGTGGATACTGAAACACTGGATAATGACTTAGTTCTACCTCATGATAGAAAATTCTCGGGTGCACATGATCAAGCCGAAAAGGCAAACTGGATGTGATAAAGTGAATTTCATAACCTTTTTCCGCAAGCATCATGCCTAATTCAGTTGCAATAACCCCCGATCCCCCTACTGTTGGGTAACAGGTAATTCCTATTTTTTTCATGATTCACCTTCCTTCTTACGCCGGACAATCTCTCGCCATTGAAAATCACCACGTTTTAAGGCGAAAATCGTAATTTCAGCTGCCGCTATATTCGTTGCCAATGGAATTAAATGA
>NZ_JBCLVH010000016.1:0-1532 GCF_039548255.1 Lentibacillus songyuanensis | reverse complement strand
ATCGGTCACCTACTCTACTATGTTTTCCAGCCCATAAACTAACGTTTCCAACGCCATTACCTGTTGAATGGAAAAATGAATACCGTCCATGAATGAGCCACGGTTAAACGAATCATGTTTAAGGGTCAGCAGTTGGCCTGCTCCGCCAAAAATTACTTCCTGGTGCGCTACGAGTCCTGGCAAACGTACACTATGAATGTGCATCCCATTCATCGATGCTCCCCTTGCGCCTGGCATAGTTTCCGTTTCTTTGGGATGGCCTTGTTGCTTTTCTTTTCGTGTTGCGGAAATTAACTG
Source organism: Lentibacillus songyuanensis (assembly GCF_039548255.1). Classification (NCBI taxonomy): domain Bacteria; kingdom Bacillati; phylum Bacillota; class Bacilli; order Caryophanales; family Bacillaceae; genus Lentibacillus; species Lentibacillus songyuanensis. Next base: position 1,235 of record NZ_JBCLVH010000016.1, on the reverse strand, counting down.
TGCGGTTTTTATCGCTGAACCTGATGGTGCGTCGAGTTTTTGATCATGATGCTTTTCAATAATTTCGACATCTGGGAAGTATTTTGCTGCCATTTTGGCAAATTGCATCATTAAGACAGCACCAATTGCAAAATTTGGTGCAATGAGACAGCCTGTGTTCATTTCGTTTGCTATTTGGGTTAATACTTCAATTTGTTCTTCCGTAAGCCCCGATGTACCAATTATCGGTCGGACACGATGATTTAATGCTTGCTTAGCATGATCAAAAGCCGCATTTGGTACAGTTAAATCAACAAAGACATCGGCTTGTACCTGTTCAAAACATGTACTCGCATCCTCAAAGATCGGGATATCGAGCGCCGGCATTCCTTCGATGTCTTTTACCTGTTTCCCGCCATTGATTCGATCAAGGACGGCTACCAATTCAAACGACTCCTCTTGTTCTACCATTTTAATGGCTTCCGATCCCATTCGGCCTCTTGGCCCTGCGATGATTACTTTTATTTGCATGGTTCACCCTCCTGCAATTGATTTCGTTCGATTGATACTATCTCTTATTCTTGCCTTTTTGTCCACCGATCCTTATCCCGTGTTTCTATTTTACGAATGGACCGTTCAAATGCTGTGGATAAATCAATATCCAATGCATTCGCAAAGCAGGTCAACACAAATAACACATCACCAAGCTCGTCTTCGATGGTTTTTTTTTGTTCACTTGCTTTTTTTGGCTTTTCCCCGTAATAATGATTCACTTCACGCGCCATTTCACCAACTTCTTCTGTTAGCCGCGCCAACAGTGCCAGAGGTGAAAAGTAGCCTTCCTCAAATTGAGATATGTAGGAATCAACACGCTGTTGAATTTCATTTGTTGTAAACGCGATACGTTCTGTAGTCATCGTTACTCCCCTTTATAATGAATTCATCTCTTTTCATGTTAGCTAAAAGGTGCTGATTTGACAAATTATTTATTTCATTGGTATGTGTCAAGTTTTTCTCGGCGCTGCTTTCGTACCAATATTTCAGGCACTATCATTTTGTACACTTTATTCGGGCTACCGCGCTGTCGCTTGCTGGCCCCGATTTTGAGGTAACGTTCTACAGCCCAAGAACGTAACCCCAAAATCAGGGTATCATTTATTTAAAGCTTTTAACTAAATGACCCATGGCTGTAGAATGGGCCGTATATAAGCCTATAGCGCCTTGTCTAGTTCCCACTGATGGACGAGTTGGGTTAC
>NZ_JBCLVH010000015.1:0-103749 GCF_039548255.1 Lentibacillus songyuanensis | reverse complement strand
GATAATTGAAAACACTATACTAGCGAAGGAAATATACGGCGAGCCCGCGGAAAGCGTAGTGTATTTCCGTATCGGTATGATAACTACTATCCGAAACTGTGTCGTAGTTTATGTATACTTTGCACACTAAAATTTTTACCCGCATGGAGATGCTCGTTGCTAAAACTTTATGTGCTCCTGACATAAAAAAAGAAAATCCGAACAAATACAAATTCCAGTTGAGGAGATTTGAATCATTGTGCGGATTTCTTTATAATCAAAGCTCTTTTATCGTAGCTTTATCATTTATAGATAGCTATACAGTTTAGGCAAAAACAAGAGACAACCGACAACAACTGAGGTAATAGCAGCAATTAGAACTGCCCCCGCAGCTACGTCCTTAATGATCTTGGCCATTGGATGCTGTTCAGGTTTCAAATAATCAAGCACGGTTTCAATCGCCGAATTAACCATTTCCATTGCCAATACAAATCCAATAGTTAAAACAAGTACCAGCCATTCACTGACCGACAGTTTCACTATAACCCCAACAATCATGACAAGTAATGCCACAACGATATGAATTCGGAAATTGCGTTCATGCTTAACGACCGCCATAATGCCATTCCAGGCAAAACGAAGGCCGATCCCCCGCTTTTTACGGTTATCGTTCGAGTCCAAACGCATGAAGAATATCCTCTTGTTTCTGAAACATTTCTTCTTCCTCTTCCTTCTCCATATGATCATAGCCAAGTAAATGAAGAAAGCCATGAACAGACAAAAAACCAATTTCCCGTTCTAATGAATGATTATAATCAGACGCTTGTTCCTTTGCCCGATCAATCGAGATCACAATATCTCCAAGCACAAGTGGAATATCCTCGCCGACTACCGGGAGTTCCCCTTCACCTGTTTCCTGCATGGCAAATGAAATAACATCTGTTGGCTTATTCTGCTGGCGATAATTGCGATTTAATTCTTGGATTTCATCATTGTTGACAAAGTTTATGGATATTTCCGCTTCATTGGAAACCTCCTCTTGTTCCGCTGCAAAATCAAGTAATCGCTGCAGCAAATCAATCGTATCACTCGGCACAGAATTGGTTTGATCATGAAAATCGATATGCATTTAACTCGTCTCCTTCTCCGGATATTGAATTCTTGAATGAAAGATCCCTTTTAATGTTTCGCACACCGTCTGATGTACCGTGTTTAGATCTTGCATGGTCAATGGACATTCATCCAGTTGACCATCTAATAAGCGGTCTTTGATAATCGATGAGACAATATCTTCAATTTTTTCTTCCGTTGGTTCGTTTAATGACCGAACAGCTGCCTCAACCGAATCACAGATATTTACAACCCCTGCTTCTTTTGTTTGCGGTTTCGGACCAGGATATCGAAAATCGCTTTCTTTTACTTGTTCATTGTTCTTCTTCTCTTTATAGTAAAAGAACTTTAATAGTGTTGTTCCATGGTGCTCTTTCGCAATATTAATAATTTCTTTTGGCAAATGGTGTTTCTGCAGCATTGCCGCACCGTCATACGGATGGCTAATAATAATCTGGGCACTTTTTTGTGGCTCCAACTGATCATGCAAGTTTGCACCAGCCAATTGATTTTCAATAAAATATTGGGGCCGGACCGTTTTTCCAATATCATGATAATAGGCCCCAACTCGTGCTAGCAATCCATTAGCACCAATCGCTTCACAAGCAGTTTCACTTAAATTAGCAACCATGATCGAATGATGATACGTACCTGGGGCTTCCGTCAGGATCTTTTTAATTAATTTTTGGTTCGGACTTGATAAAGCAAGTAATTTGATATCGGAGAGGATCCCCAAACCTGTTTCAAAAAACGGCAGCAGTCCCATTGTTAAGACAGCCGATAATAAAGCCGAACCAAAACCGAAACCGGACTGAATAAAAAAGTCTTTTAGGGAATATTTTTCAAATGACAAAAATAGAAATAATAATACAGTAATCACATTAACGATTGTCATCCCTACTCCAGCTTTAACAATTGCCAATCGATCTTTAATGTTCATCAAGAAGATAATACCTGCGAGCTGGGAAAAAAAGAAATAAATACCGGCTTCGATGTTTAAAGATCCAGGTATTTCCCCATTAAAAATAATACTGCCCAAAACAGCATATAGTCCAGCTAAAACAATGGCAAATCGTTCATGAATCAATTGTTTAAGCAGCAGCCCACCAGTTGCAATAGGAACCAGAAAATATAGTTGATTGATTTGGGTGGTAAACAGGCTAACCCCTTTCATTAAAGCAATAACGACAATACTGATCAGGACAACCGCAGCCACTTTGCCTTTATCCAATTGTTTCTGTTTATCAAGCAAATACATTTCATAGGCAATCCCACCGCAGATTAACACGACCAGTAAGGCGAGCCCGATAATTGGAAAGACATTTCGTTCTTTATTCAATAGACCGGCCAATTTTAATTGTTCATATTTTTCATTTGTAATTGTCTGTCCTTCTCCGACAATCGTTTCACCAGCCCGGATGATGACTGGTTCCACACTGCTGGCAGCGGCTTTTCGTGCTTCCATTGTCTTCTCTACATCAAACACCGAATTTTCGACAACCGCAAAATTGCTTAATGACATTAAAGCCTGTTTCACATCATTATTTAAATCTGTATATTTAATTTCCTGCTTAACCGCGGTTGTAGCGCTCTGAACATTTTCTGTCCGCACACCTTCACGGAACACATCCTTTAATGCATCGATCAGGATCTTTTTTCCTTTTGCACGTTCGTTAGACGATGCCTCCAGTAATTGTGCCAGGATCAGTTCGTCCACGTGCTCCGTTATCCCCGGAGACAATACATTGGATAACTTTTGCACTTTTTCCGGGGTAGACAGCCCTTCCTCCTCATCATTATTTGAAGCTTTACCATCCTTTTTGTTTTCCTCGTCCAATTTCTTTATAGCATCAAATAATTCATTAACATAACCAATTTGCTCATCGGTGATTTCCTTGGAAATTTCATAGCGGTCGTCAACCGATTGTACCGTTTCCCGAGCTTTGCGCTTGGTTTCCTGCTCATTTTCAATGGTGATCGGCGAGCGAATAGTCTCTTTAGCAATAGCAAATCGCTCAATATTATACGTCTGTGTAAAGACATTGTTTACGGTGACAAAGAAAAAAATGATACCTAAAATAGATACGGGGATAGCAATTGTCAGCCATCTCGACTTGGTCTTCCGTAACGATGACCAAAAGTATCTTATTGTTTTTTTCATAGATTCACCTCATTTCACAAAACACTGCCCAATTATTAAGACCAGGAATACGCAATCGCTCTGTTTTACTTTTTTATTACCATCTTGTACTTAGTAAATAAGACCCGTAACGATGCCGGGCCCGGAAAAATTAGTTCACTTTTTCATATGCATCAATAATTCGCTGTACCAATGGATGCCTGACAACATCAGTTGGGTTCAGATAAACAAAGGAAATTCCTTTTACACTGTCTAGCAATTGACTTGCTACATGCAATCCAGATTTTACACCTTTTGGCAAGTCTATTTGGGTGATGTCTCCAGTAATAATCATTTTCGAGCCAAATCCCAAGCGGGTTAAAAACATTTTCATTTGTTCCGGGGTAGTGTTCTGTGCCTCATCCAGAATCACGAATGCATCATCCAATGTTCGACCACGCATATAGGCAAGCGGGGCGATTTCAATGGTTTCACGTTCAATTAAACGTAAGGTATGCTCCGCACCTAGCACATCGTGCAATGCATCGTATAACGGACGAAGGTATGGATCGACCTTTTCTTTCAAATCGCCTGGCAAAAAACCTAAGCTTTCTCCAGCCTCTACTGCCGGCCTCGTCAGAATAATCCGCTTTATAAGTCCGTTCTTTAATGCCTGTACAGCCATGACAACGGCTAAATAGGTTTTACCTGTTCCCGCAGGGCCAATACCAAACACAAGGTCATTTTCCTTAATCGCAGAAACATAACTTTTCTGACCTAATGTTTTTACCCGAATGGACTTTCCCTTCACATTCTTGGTAATTTCGTCTTCAAATAAGGTTTCTAACTGATTAATCTTGCCATTCCTTGCTAGCTCAATGGCATAAACAACATCTCGCTCAGAAATCGTTAATCCTTTACGTATAATGGATAGAAACGTCAACAATATCTCCTGTACTAATGCAACATCTTCGTTTTCACCCGATACCCGGATTTGTTCCCCTCTGGTAACGATAGAAACGGATAATTGCTCTTCCAATTGTTTTAAATTTTTATCATTTGTGCCAAATAAAGCCAGCGCTTCACTTGGGCTTTTAATTTGTAAATCAACTGTGCTAAAGTGCTCTGCCATATTCAATCTCCTTGATTTATAGTAAAGGTCATATACAATTTTTGTTTTATGATGCTTTTGGCAAAAATAGGTTCCAGCGCCCAGTGAACTTTCTCAGAACACAGGTCATATTAGTGCCGGCACAGGACATTCCGGTTTAACCAGCTTCCCCTCAATCGGGTGCTTCTGCGTTTGATATAGGTTCTTCTTTCGCAATATTCTCTTCTACTGTAGCAAATAAGGTTAGTTTAACTTTACCATTCTCCGTTGTTTCTTGCAAAACTTTTTGTGAAGTAATTTTAGCATCAGGCCCTAGTCGTAACTGTAATTCATTCTCACTTTGCTTCAAGCCGATTTGGACTGCCTCATCTTTCGTTCGTTTTAGCTGATGATTATTTTTTTCGTTCCAGGTCGATTCAATAAAATGGACAGGGAGTTCCCATTTGAGGAATTGAACATGATTGTCTGTCTCTTCTTTTTGGATATGTTTATAGTCTGGATTTCCGAATCCCCAAATTGGCAGTTTCACATCTCCAAAACGCAAATAATATTTCTTTTTGTGATCACCGGTAAGCATTTCGACATTCGCCTGTAACGGTACAGTTACGCTGACTTCATACCACGTTTGGGCGATTACTTCTCCCTCTGCAGCGATCAGTTTTTTATCTTTATCATCGGTGTCGTTATCTTTATCGGTATCGGTATCGAAATCAAGCTTTCCAGTTACAAGCAGGTCGCCTGGCTCAACATAATCATGTACCTGAACCTTGGCAAGCCCTTTGGAGATAAACATATTTTGAATCACACCTTTTTTTGTGGCAATTAAATTACGGGGCCCCTTTACTTCCTTTTCTTTCACCGTTTGCTTCTCGACACCTTCCAAAAAATAGGTTGTCCCTTTTTTATTCACACCAACCCACAGGAGTTCAGGAATGTCATTCACCAATTTTTGCTGAATGACACTTGCTGGTTCCAAGGTAAGACTCCAGGACCCAGCATGAATTCCATATCCATCAAGCTGCTTGACAATTTTTTTCTCAATATCCTTTGGTACCCCTGTTACTTTCACATCCCAGATAATATTTGACAAACCAAAGATTAACAAGATGCTAAGCAAGATACCGATAACAAGCTCTCGTTTGCGTAAAAATCGCTTCAATAAAAATGGTGACCCTTTTTTTCCGACAAAAGATAATTTGTAATCGGTTCCTCGCCTAATTTCTTTGATAAACTTAATATCCTGCAGCCTGATATTTCCCTTGCAGGATGTTGATGATTCTTTTTCAACATCCCAAACCAGAATTTTTCGTTTGGCACATTGCTGAAAGAATAGCTCAGGCATATTTCCTTTTACCATTACTGTTACATACCCGGTTATAAATGATCCTTGGATTTGTTTCATGATTTCCTCCTTCATTGCAGCAGCTTCACCCTTATGCTGGGATAAATTTCACTTCTTCAATGGTTCCTTCCACCAGTATTTCTTCTGGGAGCATCATTTTTAATACAAAAGACGATCCTAAAATTTGGATGTAACCTTTATTCGTTTTTAGTTTCAATTCCGTCTCTGAATATACTGCGAGCCCTTGATGATTTTCGATATAGACATGTATTTGACCAATCATTGTTATTCTAGGAAGTTCAAGAACGACGTCTGAAGGAAGTGCTAGATGGTTTGTTAACCATGGTGTAATTCGCTTATACCATTTCACATACAGAGCCCCCTCTCATCCTCATGTTTATGAAAAAGCAAACAAGATAAGAACAAAAAAAGCCTTCATTAAAAGTAAATAATACTTTTAATGAAGGCTTCGATTATTCTTTTCGTTGGGAAGTAATACTGCGATACGGTTTACGTGCGCGTGGCGGTCCTAATACTTCCGCCATTACAATCCCATCAACCAATCCTTTTCGATTTAAATTCTTCCTGACCTGATTTTTCATAGCCGTTTTGTTCTCGTTGAATTGACTCGGTTTTGTTTGTAGATGTTCAAAATTCACTTGATACATATCTTCATTTTCTGAATCGCCAGCATCTAATTTCATTCGTGAAGCCAGTTCATGCATTTGCGCATCCCGCTGTTCCTGCATGGCAATCGTATCCATTCCTTTTTGAGGTGCTTCAGTTTGTCTCTGTTGAGAACGATTTGGAATGGTTGGCGTTGATCTTGCTGGCTTTGGCTTATACGGCTTTTGATTTGTTTGCTGCTCAGATTTTTTATTAAAAAGTCCGATGATCCCACCAATAATAGCTAGAATGATGAGAATGGCATCCATGGATATCCACCTCTTTTCACGCTAACACAGTTATTGCTCATTATTGTCGTCATCGTTATCATCCTTTGACAGTTTGCCAATCGAATCACGCATGTCCGTATCTGCATCGATATTTTTGTAATTCATATAATCCATGACCCCTAAATTACCTGAACGCAATGCTTCAGCCAGTGCACGTGGTACATCCGCCTCTGCTTCAACCACTTTCGCCTGCATTTCTTGTACATTAGCAACCATTTCTTGTTCAAGGGCAACAGCCATTGCACGGCGTTCTTCGGCTTTCGCTTGTGCAATATTTTTATCTGCTTCTGCCTGGTCAGTCTGTAAAATCGCGCCAATGTTTTTACCAATATCAATATCTGCAATATCAATCGACAATATTTCAAAGGCGGTACCTGCATCAAGTCCACGATTTAGTACATTATGGGAAATGGAATCCGGATTTTCTAATACCTTGGCATGGGTTTCAGAGCTACCAATCGTACTTACAATCCCTTCACCAACTCGTGCAATAACCGTTTCTTCCCCGGCACCACCGACAAGCCGGTCAATATTCGCACGAACAGTGATCCGTGCCTTCGCTTTCACTTCAATGCCGTCAATGGCAATACCAGAAATGAAAGGTGTTTCGATAACCTTTGGATTAACACTCATTTGTACTGCTTCTAATACATCACGGCCAGCTAAGTCAATTGCTGCACACCGTTCAAAGCTTAGATGAATATTTGCCCGTTGAGCGGCAATTAAAGCATTAACAACCCGATCTACATTCCCCCCGGCTAGATAGTGACTTTCCAACTGATTTGTGCTGACATCTATTCCTGCTTTATGGGCCTTGATTAACGGGTTAATCACCCTTGACGGTACAACCCGGCGCAACCGCATGCCAATTAATGTAAAAATACCTACCTTAACACCTGCTGCCAGCGCACTGATCCACAACATAACGGGAATGAACGTAAAGAGAACCGCTATGACGATGAGAATGATCGCGATAATAATAATCGGAAAAATTTCTTGAAATTCCATTCAATTACCTCCTAATATGATATATCTTATATTTCCCTAACCACAACCCGAACGCCCTCTACCATTACGACTTTAACGGCTTTATTTATTTGAATATAACTTCCTTCCGATACGACATCCATTCGTTCGCCATCAAATAGTGCGGTGCCAGAAGGTCTTAATGGTGTCAATGTCACTCCCTCCAAGCCGATTAACTCAAGTCGGTTGACACTTGATACATACCCTTGTTCGGTAGAGGTTTGATCACGTAAAATAATATGACGAAAAAATCCTTTTTCCATTCCGATTGTTTTAAATAAAACAACCGAAGCGACAATAGCAATGATAAACGCGATACTAACGCTCATGGCCATATGTCCGATATCCTCGCTTGATAAAAACAGAGAACCTAGAATAGAACCAACACCTAATAATCCTACAATCCCACCTGCAACAAAAAATTCAACAATGATTAAAATAATTCCTAGTATGAGTAAAATCATTGCTTCGTAACCCGCTAACCCTGCTACAATATGTCCGTAGAAGAACAATATCAGAGCCAGCAATCCCATGGTTCCCGGCACACCAAACCCCGGTGAATACAACTCAACAATCAGTCCAAGACTGGCCACAGATAGCAAAATCGGTACAACAACCGGATTTGTCAAAAATCTGGCAAGTTCCTCGGAAAATGTTGGAGCGGCTTCCACTATCTTCGCGTTCGTCAAGCCAAGTTCATGCAGTAAAGCTGTTCGATTTTTGGTGACTCCCTCAGCATATCCTACTTCAACCGCTGTTGTGGCATCCAACGTCAAGAATTCACCTTTAGGAGCCCCATATTCAGGTAAGTCTATAGAGGGGTCAGCCATTGCCTTGGCATACAGTGGGTCCCGTCCTTTTGACTCAGCAGCCCCTTTCATCGCAGATAACCATGCAGATTGTGCTTTTTTATCCGCTGCCGTGCCGTCCTCATTAATGACACCACTCGCACCCATGGTAGCATGCGGCTGCATGTAAATCGCATCCATATTTAGAGCAATATACGAACCGGCAGACAATGCCTGATTCACTACATAGGCGGTTGTCGGTGTTTTTAATCCTTGTAGCAAGGTAGCAATTTGCCCTGCAGCATCTACCCGCCCTCCAGGTGTATCAATTTCAAAGATGATCTGGTCGGCTCCCGCTTCTTCCGCTTCCTTTGTTGTTCGTGCAAGAAAAGATTCCAACCCTTTCTCTACTTCTTTTTCAATTGGAATTACATAGACCAGCTTCCCATCGCCAGTATCGTCCTTCGCCTGAGCAAAATCAGTACCCGGAATACCTGATATTAAAAAAAAACCAACAATCAGACATATGATTATGTATGACACGAGCTTGCTTCGCATCACCATTTATCACCCCCTTTTGCCATACATATATTATTACGTTTTAATTTCAAGTTTGTTTCAAGAATTCCAATTAAATTGTACCATATGTATAAGGGCTCTGCGTACAGACAAAATAGAAATAGAGTGTCTTCCGCAAAAAAGGCCTTTGTCTGATACGACAAAGACCTCTTATTCCTTGTTTCATAATGGGTGATCAGCTTAAGTGGTTCTGTACAAGCTGGTTAACTTTTGCACCGTCTGCCTTGCCTTTTACTTTCGGCATAATGGCACTCATTACTTTACCCATATCACTTTTTGTTGTTGCATTAATTTCCTGAATTGTTGACTGAACGATTGCCTCCAGCTCGTTATCTGAGAGCTGTTGTGGCATATATTCCTGTAAAATATGAATTTCCATATCAAGTTTTTCAACAAGATCGTCACGTCCAGCTGATTTAAATTCTTGGAGGGAATCTTTTCTTTGCTTTAACTCTCTTGACAAGATGGTTAGTTCCTCGTCCGCAGAAAGTTGCTCTTTACTAAGCTTAATTGATTCATTCTGTAATGAAGCTTTTACCATTCGGATAACACTTAGCTTCTCTTTATCCTTTTGCTTCATTGCCTGTTTCATATCTTGATTCAGCTGTTCAATTAATGACATGTACTGGACACCCTCTTTAGAATTTACGCTTTCTAGCAGCTTCAGATTTCTTTTTACGCTTTACACTAGGTTTTTCATAGAATTCACGCTTGCGATATTCTGAGAGTGTACCACTTTTTGATACACTACGTTTAAAGCGACGAAGAGCATCTTCGAGAGACTCGTTTTTACGAACGCGAGTTGTATTTGACATGCTAATTTCCCCTCCCTCCGAAGCATAAAACAGATTGTACAGGCATATATCCGATAATGTTAGTCAAAAAATGCTGTAACAAAGGGTAGTTTCTCCACCCTTTTGAACAATTTCTATTACATGCCTTGTTAAATTATAATATAACAAGATCTTTAGGTCAACTCATTTTGCCGATGAAGTTTCACTTGGCGAGAAAAATCAGTTGTCCGATCCAGCAATAATAGCGATACCGGCACTTGCTCCAATTCGAGTCGCCCCCGCAGCAATCATTGCTTTCGTTGCTTTCGTATCTCGAACGCCGCCAGAAGCTTTTACTCCCATTTCACTTCCGACAGTTTCCCGCATTAACTGAATATCTTCAATGGACGCACCCCCACCAGAAAATCCGGTGGACGTTTTGACAAAATCAGCTCCTGCTTGTTTTGCCAGCTTACAAGCGCGAACCTTTTCCTCATTTGTAAGCAATGACGTTTCAATGATCACCTTCACGAGTGCTTTCCCTGCAGCCGCGGCAACAATCGCCTCGATATCTTGTTTAACAATAGCTTCATGATTGGATTTCAGTTCACCAACATTGATCACCATATCCAATTCAGCCGCCCCATGCGCCACCGCTTGCTTTGCTTCAAATACCTTCGTTTCCGTCGTTGTTGCTCCCAATGGAAATCCTATAACGGTACACACTTTCACATCGGTATCTTTTAGTTGATCGTAACAATAAGCAACCCAATACGGGTTGACACAAACCGAGGCAAACTGATATTTGCGTGCCTCCTGGACAATCTGTTCGATTTTTTCTGCGGTTGTTTCTGGTTTTAATTGCGTATGGTCAATGTATTTAGCCAATTCCTTTCCCATGGGTAAACCTCCTTTTTTAAAAATGCTTTACTTATGAAGAAAAACGGATGGAATGATTCGTCGCATCGTCCATTACCCTGACAAATGTTCCTTCATTATACGGATAGCCGGATTTCGTTATTTTCACGCGGACAATCTTGCCTATCAAATCATGACTGCCAGTAAATACGACTTTCAAGTAATTATCAGTATATCCGACAAGTAATTCAGGGTTATTCTGATCAGGCATACGTTCTTCTGGGATCACTTCCAGTACTTCATCTTCGTAAGCAGAAGCATATTCTTTTGCCAATTGATTGGAAAGTTCAATCATTCGTTGCACGCGTTCATTCTTGATATCTTCATCTACCTGATCCTGCATACGTGCAGCAGGAGTTCCAGTTCTTCTCGAAAACGGGAAAACATGAAGTTCTGAATAACCAACTTCTTTAATAAAATTGTACGTTTCCATGAACTCTTCTTCTGTTTCTCCCGGAAAACCAACGATAATATCTGATGTAATCGCTAAACCAGGTAAAGCTTTACGGATCTTATCTACTTTCTCCTTGTAATAGGAGCTGGAGTACTTCCTGCGCATCCGTTTTAACACTGTATCCGATCCGGACTGTAGCGGAATGTGCAGATGGCGAACAATTTTCGTTGATTTATCAAGCACGTCAATCACTTCATCGGTAATTTGACTAGCCTCGATCGAGGAGATGCGGATTCGTTTTAAACCATCCACTTTTGTTTCCAATTCCTGCAATAGCTTTGCGAAATTATAATCGCTCATATCTTCTCCATAGCCAGCTGTATGAATACCCGTTAAGACGATTTCCTTATAGCCGGCGTCAACCAATTGTTGTGCTTGCGTAAGTACATCTTCTGGTTTTCTGGAACGAAGCAGACCACGCGACCATGGAATAATACAGAACGTACAAAAATTATTACATCCTTCCTGTATTTTTAACGAGGCACGTGTTCGATCAGTGAATGCGGGAACATCCATTTCTTCAAACACACGATTTTTCATAATATTGGTAACTCCATTGACTGGTTCACGAGTCTGTTGATGCTCTTCAATATAGTCGATCATTTTCTTGCGGTTTTGGGTTCCAACAACCACATCCACACCAGGAATTTCCATGATCTCTCCAGGAGATGTTTGTGCATAGCAACCTGTTACGCATACAACCGCCTCCGGATTTTTTCTAATGGCGCGACGGATGACCTGCCTGCTCTTCTTGTCTCCCGTGTTTGTTACGGTACATGTATTAATGACATAAACATCCGACTGACGATCAAAGTCGACCCGTTCATAGCCATTTTCTTTAAACATATTCCAAATACCTTCCGTCTCATAATGATTTACTTTACAGCCTAATGTATGAAAGGCTACTGTTGGCATTTGTCACACCCCAATTCTTCTAAATGATAGGAAATACTTGCTAAAACATATAATGAAGCAGTTTCGGCCCGCAAAATACGCGGTCCCAGGCGAACCGGAGCAAAACCATTCACTTTCAATAATTTTGCTTCTCCAGGCGAAAAACCACCCTCGGGACCAATACAAACAAGCACACGCTGATGCCTTTTTAAATGTTTTACAGCATTTGCGAAGGATTGGAATTCAGCTGTTTTAGCTTCTTCCTCAAATGCAAAAAGCAATACATCATAATCCTTGCTTGCGGTAATCAGCTCGTCCATATTTACCATTGGGTGGATGACAGGAATTTGATTTCGGTGACTTTGTTCACTTGCCTCTTTCACAATCTTCGTAAACCGTTTATATTTCTTTTCTGCCTTTTTCTGGTCCCACACAACAATCGAACGTTCCGCCTGAAATGGAATAAAACCAGCGGCACCTAATTCCGTCCCCTTTTGCAAAATCAAGTCAAACTTATCTCCTTTTGGCAGCCCTTGAGCAATGGTTACGTCAACTGGGAGCTCAACTGATTCCTCAAGCCACTCCACAATTTCGGCAATAATTGTATCCAGGGACTGCAGATGGATTCTGCATATTGCAGCCCTGCCATCCGGATGGTTACAAATGACCCGGTCGCCATCTGAAAAACGCATTACCCGCATCATGTGATGAACATCATCACCAGTTATGGTTACCTGCTGCTGTCGCCAATTGGCTGCAGGAATAAAATAGCGTTGCACAACGAACACCTTCTCTTAAAAACATATCACTTTCTCGCGATTATGGAAATCCAATCTTCCATTTCGTTGATAGCTAAAATAGTAAACCCATTTTCCAACAGCTGATCCCTCACGATTTGTTTTTTAGGCTGGATAATACCGGAAGTAATAAAAATACCGCCTTCTTTCAAATTATTCCAGGCATCAGGAACAAAACGGACAATAATCTCAGCTAAAATATTCGATACAATTACATCGGCTTGCATGTTGACATGATCAAGCAAATTGTTTTGTTTTGTTTCAATCTTTGTATCAAGCTTATTTAGTTTTGCGTTTATTTTCGTACTTTTGACCGCAATTTCATCCAAATCATAGGCGAATACTTTTTCCGCTCCAAGCTTGGCTGCTGCAATACTCAAAACACCGGAACCACAGCCAACATCGATAACCATATCATCTTTATGAATATATTGCTCCAATGCTTGAATGCTTAATACAGTTGTCGGATGTGTCCCCGTGCCGAAAGCCATCCCAGGGTCCAGTTCGATGATTAATTCGTCACTTGATACTGCCTTGTAGTCTTCCCAAGTAGGGGTAATTGTAACCTTTTTAGATATTTTAACAGGCTTATAATATTTTTTCCAAGCAGTTGCCCATTCTTCCTCCTTCACTTCGCTTAATGTCACGTGATTACTGCCAAGATCAATATCATAAATCATTAAGTTATTGATTGCTTGTTTAATTTCATCAACCGTGTCACTTAAAAAACTATTAACGGGCAGGTAAGCTTTAATATAAACGCCTTCTTCAGGGTATTCATTTGGATCGAGTTCATAGATTTCCCCAAATTTATCTTCCTTTACCTTCATTAAATCCAATGGATCTTCAATTATGACGCCGCTTGCCCCATTCTCGTGAAGGATATTCGAAATCGGTTCAATCGCTTCATTTGTCGTATGGACACATAGTTCAGACCATTTCAATTATTATCCACCCATTTCTTGAACAAAAGCAACATTTGATCAGGATTACCCTCTCTTTGCTTTCATTATGTTTCGTAACTACTTTCACTATGTAAATGGCACCACCACTTAGAAACTATTCATCCCTCTCTTAACGGGCAGCAAGACTCCCACCTCAGGATTTTGAAGTGAAATCAAAATGATCAGTGGGAGTTAACTGCATAACAATAGCCCGATTCTGTTCACAGCCTGCAGGACGCAGATCACAAAGGCGTTGCCCGCTTTATTTGCTCCTTTAATACCCTGAGCAAAGAATCCCTGTTAAACAGAGTTTCACTTTAGTAAAACACCATTATTCGCTTTTAAAAGCTTTTTTGAAACGTTGAAAAAAAGAACCTTCTTGCTCATCAGTTGCGTCATTGCCGCCAATTTCGTTAAATTCACGCAGCAACTCTTTTTGCCGGTCGGTCAGTTTTTTTGGCGTAACGATCCGTACCTTTACATGCTGATCACCATGTCCATAGCCACGAACGTTGGGTGCTCCTTTACCTTTTAAACGGAAGGTCTTACCAGTTTGCGTCCCGGCTGGAATCTTCAACATTACTTTCCCATGCACGGTCGGTACTTCCACTTCATCACCAAGTGCTGCTTGGGTAAAGGTTATCGGTAATTCACAGAAGATATGGTCTCCTTCTCGCTCGTAAAACTCATGGGTTTTCACCCGTACCACTACATACAAATCACCAGCAGGACCACCATTGACACCAGCTTCCCCTTTTCCAGAAACGCGGATTTGCTGGCCTTCGTCAATACCGGCTGGAATCGAAATATGAATTTTCTTCTGTTTTTTAACCGTACCTGAACCACCACATGTACGACATTTCTCAGGAATAATTTTACCTGTTCCATGACAATAGTTACAAACGCGGCGATTTACAACCTTGCCAAATGGTGTATTTTGTTCCGTATTTAACTGGCCCGATCCATGACAGTGTGAACAAGTTTCCGTTTTTGTGCCTGGCTTTGCGCCTGAGCCGTGACATGTTTCACAGGTTTCTTCTTTAGGTATGCTAATATCCATCTCTTTTCCGAAAATAGCTTCTTCAAAGTCGAGTGTTACGGTATATTGCAAATCGGCACCTTGCTGTGGAGCATTCGGATCCCGTCTGCGTCCGCCCCCACCAAAGAACATGTCAAAAATATCGCCAAAACCACCAAAGTCTTGTGCCCCGCCGCCAAAACCGCCGAAGCCTTGACCTTGTGCACCAGCATGGCCAAATTGATCGTACTGTGCACGCTTTTGCTCATCACTTAACACTTCATATGCTTCTTTAACTTCCTTAAATTTATCTGCAGCACCCTCTTCTTTGTTTACATCCGGGTGATATTTTCTGGCTAATTTTCGGTAAGTCTTTTTAATTTCCTCTTTTGAAGCGTCTTTACTCACACCAAGTACATCATAATAATCACGCTTACTCACTTGTTAATCACTCTCCCGATTCACTTCTTGCATACGTTTTATCTTATCATCACCAGCACGTTAATACAAATGGAAAAAGTCAAAGCCAAGGAGATCCTGACTTTGACTTAGGCCTACAGGATGTAGATCGTCCGATGATTTACGATAAAATCATCGAACTTCCCACACATACAAGCTTTATTTCTTATCTTCTTCGTCGTCTACCTCTTTATAGTCAGCATCAACGACATCATCATCTGCATTTTGGCCTTCCTGTCCTTGAGCAGCTTGTTGATCTTGAGCCATTTGTTCGTACATCTTAACCGATAGCTGCTGTACTTGCTCTTGTAAAGCTTCTTTCTTCGCTTTAATTTGATCGATATCATTGGCTTCCATAGCCGATTTCAATTCATCTTTTGCCGCTTCAGCTTTTTGTTTTTCTTCATCAGAAACCTTGTCACCAAGGTCTTTGATTGTCTTATCTGTCGTGAAGATTAATTGATCTGCTTCGTTTCTTAAATCTATTTCTTCTCGACGCTTTTTGTCTGCTTCAGCATTATCTTCTGCTTCTTGAACCATACGATCTACTTCATCATCGGAAAGACCTGAAGAAGATTTAATGGTAATCGACTGTTCCTTGTTTGTACCCATATCCTTCGCACGCACATTAACAATACCGTTTGCGTCGATGTCAAAGGATACCTCGATTTGCGGTACACCTCTAGGTGCTGGTGGAATATCTGTTAATTGAAAACGTCCAAGCGTTTTATTGTCTGCCGCCATTTCACGTTCCCCTTGCAGGACGTGGATATCAACCGCTGTCTGATTATCAGCAGCCGTCGAGAATACTTGAGAATGACTGGTCGGAATGGTTGTGTTACGCTCAATCAATTTTGTAAACACGCTACCCATTGTTTCAATACCCAACGATAATGGTGTAACATCCAATAACAATACGTCTTTTACATCACCTTGCAATACACCGCCTTGAATTGCTGCACCGAGTGCTACAACTTCGTCAGGGTTGACGCCTTTTGAAGGGTCTTTACCTGTTTCTTTTTTAATCGCATCCTGAACAGCAGGAATCCGGGTTGATCCACCTACAAGGATAACCTTGTGAATGTCACTAGCTGACAGATCGGCGTCTTTTAGCGCTTTACGTGTAGGAACCATTGTACGCTCAACCAATTCAGTTGATAGTTCATCAAATTTTGCTCGGGTTAAGCTCATTTCCAGGTGTAATGGACCTGCATCCCCAGCCGTGATAAATGGAAGCGAAATTTGTGTCTGTGTAACACCTGATAAATCCTTCTTCGCTTTTTCAGCGGCATCTTTCAATCGTTGCATTGCCATTTTATCTTTAGACAAATCAATGCCGTTTTCTTTCTTAAACTCTTGTACTAAATGATCAATGATAACTTCATCAAAGTCATCACCACCAAGACGGTTGTCACCGGCTGTAGAAACAACTTCAAACGTGCCATCGCCGATATCAAGAATGGACACGTCAAAAGTACCGCCACCAAGGTCATATACCAGGATTGTTTGATCCTGATCATCTTTATCAATACCGTATGCCAGTGCAGCAGCAGTTGGTTCGTTAATAATCCGTTCTACTTCAAGGCCGGCAATCTTTCCAGCATCCTTGGTTGCTTGACGCTCTGCATCATTGAAATAAGCTGGAACAGTAATAACCGCTTTATCTACCGTTTCACCCAAATAATCTTCCGCATACGATTTGATATGTTGCAGGATAATGGCTGAAACTTCTTGTGGGGTATATTCTTTATCTTCAATTTTCACTTTATAATCTGTACCCATATGACGTTTAATCGATTGAATCGTATTTGGATTAGTTATCGCTTGACGCTTGGCAACCTCACCAACTTGTCGTTCCCCATTCTTAAAAGCTACAACAGATGGTGTTGTCCGGTTACCCTCAGGGTTAGGGATAACAACGGCTTCTCCGCCTTCCATTACTGATACACATGAATTTGTTGTTCCTAAGTCAATTCCGATTATTTTACCCATAATCAATTTCCTCCTTTACTACTCTCTAAGTTTATTGATTTACTTTAACCATTGCTGGACGAATAACCCGATCGTTAAGCATGTACCCTTTTTGCAATTCTTCTACCACACTACCTGCTTCCAATTCAGGATCTTCTATTTGCATAACCGCGTGATGCACGTTAGGATCAAACGGCTTACCAACCGCTTCAATCTCCTCGATGCCTTGGCTTTTCAATGCGTCTTTTAACTGGTTATAAACCATTGTGATTCCTTCTACAAAACTTTTATTTGCTTCGGTCACTTCCTGGTTCAAGGCACGCTCAAAATTGTCTAGCGCAGGTAAGAGTTCATTTGCCAAATCTTGCGCTTTATATTTGCGGTCTTTTTCCCGTTCTTTTTGTGTACGCTTTTTAAAGTTATCAAATTCCGCTTGATTTCTTAGCATTTTTTGATACATATCATCTTTTTCCTTTGTTAAGCGTTCCACTTCTTCTTTCAACGATTCCATTATACTTTCATCAGAGTCCAGCAGTTGTGATTCATCTTTTACTTCTTCCTCCACCGGCTCTATTGTTTCTGTTTCGGTTTCGTTTTCAGCATCTTCATTTGTTTCAATCGTTTCTTTGTCTTGTTCAGCCACCATTGCCACCTCCTATTTACATACCACGTTTGACTATACCACGAAAAGACAGGTAATTAAAATAAAATATTACTTGGTACAACATTCCGGTTTCCCGCGAACTATTCATTATTCTTATACCACATATATAGTGCATCCGTCATCTCGCTGGACAACACATCCAACAGGGTGATTACCTTTTTATATTCCATCCTTGTCGGCCCCAATAATGCAATAGTTCCCATTTGTTCAACACCAAAATGGTAGGTCGCGGTAATAAGACTCAAGTCCTGAATGGCTTCCACCTTATTTTCATGGCCAATTGTAACTTTAATCCCATCCGTCTTCGCTTTCAACAGATTGGCAATTTCCTCTTCTCTTTCCATCATGGAATAGAAGGAACGGATTTTTTCGATATCCTTAAACTCTGGCTGCATTAACATGTTAGCCATCCCGCCAATGTATAATTTAGCCTGATGCTCATTTGAAAAAGCAGCCTTTAGATAATCATAGGATTTGTCAATGTCACGGACGTACAGTTTCATCAGTTCCATTACTTCACTATTCAATTTGTCCGGCAGCCGGACAATGGGAACACCATATAAGCGATCATTTAGGATGTTTACCATTTTCTCCAAATCTGCTGGATCAATTTCGTTGGGAATCGAAAACGTACGATGATCAACATGACCCGTATTGGTTATTAAAATGGCCACAGCAGTTTGTGGTGCCAATGGAATAATCTGAATCTGATTTAATGTTGTTTCAAAAATTTCAGGCCCTAGTATAATGGACGTATAATTTGTTATGTCAGACAGGACCTCCGCGCATTTTTGTACCACTTTTTCAAACTCGAAAAAACCATCATGAATAATATGTTTTATTACTTGTACATCTTCCCATGAATGTTTTATGGATAACAAATGGTCTACATAAAAGCGATACCCTTTTTCAGAAGGAATGCGCCCGGACGATGAATGTGTCTTTTCCAAAAAGCCCATCTCCTCCAGATCAGCCATGACGTTTCTGATAGTGGCGGGACTATATGATATATTCTCTTTCTTGGAAATAGCACGTGATCCTACAGGCTGTGCTGTCTGGATGAAATCATCAATAATGACTTGCAGAATTAGCATCTGTCTTTCGGTTAACATGATGATCACCTCTGTTAGCACTCTCTACTTGCGAGTGCTAATTCTAATAATAAATTATCAAATCCGCTTTTTTTTGTCAACGAAGAAGCACTAAATCATCGTCTTCTAATAAAAACTTTTCAAATACCTCATTTCCAAACAATAATCCTTGATCCGTTAATCGAACCACATACCCATCATCGTGTAGCCACCCTTTTTGCTTAAGCAATGTCATTTCTGATTGATATAATGTATCCAGCGGGAAGCCAAATTTTTCCTGAAAGATTTGTTTTGAGACGCCGGCAAGCTTCCTTAGCCCCAGGAACATCTCTTCTTCAATTTGCTCTTTTATTCCAATTGTTTCCGTATTTAAAATCGGCTTTCCATCGAGCAACGCCTGTTTAACATAGGCGGGCAGCGGACGGATATTCCCTGTCCGCTTTCCCGGCAAATAACCATGCGCCCCAGCACCGAAACCATAGTAATAATTATTATTCCAATAAGTTAAATTATGTTGGCTTTCAAAACCTGGCTTGGCAAAATTACTGATCTCATATTGCACCAGTCCATTTTGTTGCATGGTTTGGCGAAGAAGCTCATACATCGCTACTTCAGTTTCTTGTGGCGGGCGATGCAGTTTTCCTTTGTGGTAACGCTGATAAAATACAGTTTTAGGTTCAATTTGCAGCGCATAAGTGGAATAATGCGGCAGCTGGAACTGAACCGCTTCGTCCAATGTATGCCGAAAGTCCTCCAGTGTTTGCGTTGGTAAGGCGTAAATTAAATCAATACTGATATTTGCAAATCCATGCTGATGAAGCAGATCAATAGTTTGGTATACATCGGATACTTTGTGTAAACGGCCAATTTCCACAAGCATATTGTCATCAAACACTTGCACGCCTAGCGAAACCCGTTGAACACCGTAGTCTCGCAAAAGCTTGATTTTTTCCGTATCAAAATCGCCCGGGTTCGCTTCAATTGTAAATTCCTCACAGTTTGCAACATCAAATTTTTCATTAACTAGTCCCAGCAGTTTACGTAACTGTTGTAAATTTAATGCGGTCGGTGTGCCGCCACCGATAAATATCGTTTTAACGGGATTATGTTTCCCAGGAACTTGTACATTTATTTCATTAGCCAGTGCCTCTAAATACTGGTTTGCCTGGTTTTCGTTATAAAAAAACTTGGTAAAATCACAATAATGACAGATTTGCTGGCAGAATGGGATATGGATATAAACCGACTGTATGCTTGCACTCATTGCTTTGACACCTCTTTCTCGAAAAGAAATAGGGCTAACCCGTGTGAGGTTTTCCCTATGTTTTTAAAAAACTTAATCGTCACCCATTTCCAGAACGGCCATGAATGCTTCTTGTGGTACTTCCACAGATCCAACCATTTTCATCCGCTTTTTACCTTCTTTTTGTTTCTCCAGCAATTTGCGTTTTCGGGAAATGTCACCACCATAACACTTCGACAGAACATTTTTGCGCATTGCCTTAATCGTCGACCTGGCAATAATTTTATTTCCGATCGCCGCTTGTACAGGTACTTCAAATTGTTGTCTTGGAATTAATTCTTTCAGCTTCTCTACAATGTGTTTCCCACGGGCATAGGCGAAATCACGATGGACAATAAACGATAATGCATCAATCGTTTCCCCATTTAACAAAATGTCCATTTTGACGAGCTTGGAATCCCGGTATCCGATTAAATCATAATCAAACGATGCATACCCCTTTGTTTGTGATTTCAGCTGATCAAAGAAATCATACACAATTTCAGACAATGGGAGATGATAAATAACGTTCACTCGAATATCATCTAAATATTCCATATCAACAAATTGCCCGCGTTTTTTCTGGCAGATCTCCATAACGGTTCCAACATAATCGTTTGGCACCATAACCGTTGCTTTCACAAATGGTTCCCGAATTTCTTTGATTTGCTGTGGGTCTGGCATCACGGATGGGTTATCAACGTCGATAATTTCATCATTTGTTTGTTCCACCTCATAAATAACACTTGGTGCAGTGGTAATCAGGCCAATATTAAATTCACGCTCTATTCGTTCTTGAATGATTTCCATATGCAAAAGCCCCAGGAAACCGCAGCGAAAACCAAATCCTAATGCCTGTGATGTCTCCGCATCGTACTGTAGGGAGGAATCATTTAATTCCAGACGCTCCAGTGCTTCTCTGAGATCGTTATATTTATTTGAATCAACCGGATATAGTCCACAGAAAACCATTGGATTTAATTTTCGGTAGCCCGGTAGTGGCACATCTGCCTGACGATTGGCAAGGGTGATCGTATCCCCAACTCGCGAATCGCCCACTTGTTTAATCGACGCCGTTAAATACCCAACATCACCAACCTTTAATTCCTGCTGTTGTACTGGCTTTGGTGTAAAGACACCCACCTCATTGACGTCGAATTCTTTGCCGGTCGCCATCATTTTAATTTTGTCGCCAACCTTTACCGAGCCTTCTTTAACACAGATATAGGCAATAACGCCGCGGTATGGATCATATAATGAGTCGAAAATCAGCGCCTTTAATGGGGCATCATCATCTCCTGCAGGTGCAGGTATCGCCTCAACGATTCGTTCCAGAATTTCATCAATTCCAATGCCATCCTTTGCTGAAGCCAGGATAACATCATCCCCATCAATACCAATGACATCCTCTAACTCTTTTGTCACACGATCGGTATCTGCATTGGGCAAGTCGATCTTATTAATCACCGGAATAATTTCCAAATCATTATCCAATGCAAGGTATACATTTGCCAATGTCTGTGCTTCAATACCCTGCGCAGCATCAACGACCAATATTGCCCCTTCACATGCTGCAAGACTGCGGGATACTTCATATGTAAAATCGACGTGGCCAGGTGTATCAATTAAATGAAAAATAAATTCTTCCCCGCTTTTACTCTTGTAATGTAGCTGGACAGCGTTCAATTTGATGGTGATTCCGCGCTCGCGTTCCAAATCCATCGCATCTAAAAATTGCTCCTTCATTTCGCGTTGGGTTAATGCTTTTGTATTTTCTAAAATTCGATCCGCAAGCGTAGACTTTCCATGATCAATATGTGCGATAATCGAAAAATTACGGACGTTTTTTTGTTTTTTTGCCATTTATGCTGTTCACTCCTACATGTTTTCTACCGTTTAGACATGATGTTCACTAGGATTGATTATAGCAATAGCATGCCAGACATTCAATTAGGAAAGCATGAGCCTGAGAGAAAAGTGTTTTGGATATAGGGAAATCCGAGTGATGATTCAAAGTTCTTAAATGGGATTTGTATTCGTTCGGATTTTTCTTTTTGCATGTTAGGGAAGTATAAAGTCTTAGCGTGGAAGTAAATTTTCAGGCATCAAGTATCCATATTGCGACGTAACTTTGGATAATAGTTATCTTACCGCTACGAAAATACACTACGCTTTTCGTGGGTGACCCGTGAGCCTCGGGCCAACACGATGTTGGTCATGAAGGCGTTGCGACAGGATGTCGCGTTCTTAGCCTTCCATCCTTACTTGTGACGCACTGCGGGGTCTTACTCTGGCCACTTGTCCCACAGGAGTCTCCGTGTATTTCCTCCGCTAGTATAGCGTTTGCCAATATAACCGGAAGATACGACAGAAATTTTTGTTTGAACAGCTACACTAGTCCGGGATCGCTTCGGGCGGAGACTCCTGTGGGAACAGCACGTGGTGAAGACCCCGCAGAGTGGTTATTAAGGAAGGCCGACTAAGAACGGGCTTGTCGCCCAACGTCGGCATACCCCTGTTGCAGGGGCAAGGAGGCTGAGGCCGTGCCCACGGAAAGCATCCGCCCGGAGCGATCCCGGACGGGGCAATCAGCCCATCTAGTCAGAAATCAATATTCATTACGTCGCATTTTACATCAACTATGTCTTAAGATTCATCTGTTGAAAAAGTGACTTTTTGCATTTCCATTCTGTAATCGTTCGTCTTTAATGTAGAAGGTTTTGGCTTGTCCCATCCTTATGCTGTGTTAGAAAAATATCTCAGCAAATTGATAAAAAATCATTACGACTATTTCATAAAACCCTTTAATAATGCCACCCAGGAACGACGCTAATTTTTGGGTAGAGTGACCAGATGTATCTTCTACGTCCGGTCTAGGTTCATTTGCAACTTCGATTGTTTCTACGTTCTTGTCATTTATATTTGCTTCCATTTGATCTGTTTTTTCTATTGGCTCTACCTGTTTTTCTTGTTGCCCGTGATCAATGCCAAAAAGCATTCCTGATAAAAAAAAGACTGCTAACAATAACAATGTAATTAGAGCACGCACCATCGATTATTCCTCCTATTGCATTCGCTTCTTTATCGCCCATTCCAGACAAAACTTCATCAAGATACAATTGACACGATCAAAAATCATTATTTATATAAACCTTTGTTACGTTGGCAATTTGCATCTCTCTATGGTTCCATCTTGTCCGAAGTTACCCTTTAAAAAGATCTTTAATAGTAAAATCTATGTCGTAACTTTGGAAACTAGAACCAAATCTTTTACCTTTTTGAAGCTTTAATAGAGCGAACTAGAGCGAAACTATCTGGAATACGAGGCAAAATTATCGACATCAACTTTTTCATGTAGTGCGGCATTTACCCCATTTGCGATGACATGTGACATATCAATCATAAAACCATCTACCTCTTTTGGTGTCACCATATAGTTGTACCCAACAGGCGTGAGCACCTCTTTAATTAACGCCTTTTTGTCTTCATCTGATAAGGTTCCCACGATACCAAGAAAGGTCTTACGTTTTTCTTCATCTGGAAGGTCATCTTCCGTGAATTTTTTTGCACCAAAATTTAATCCTGCTGGAGCCAATGATTTTGAGGGTCTATCTTTTTCATTCCATTCTCTGCCAAAATGCTTTAAAATCAGATCGATGGTATCACTTGTAATCGTTACCGCATCAACAACAGTTGGAACTCCTATTGCTATTACGGGAATCCCTAATGTGTCCTGACTCAATTCTTTTCGTTTATTTCCAACGCCAGACCCAGGGTGAATCCCGGAATCAGACAATTGAATGGTTTCATTAATGCGTTCAATAGAGCGGGAGGCAAGCGCATCAACGGCAATGACAAAATCCGGCTGAAACTTTTCAATAATCCCGAAAATGATATCACTGGTTTCGATCCCCGTTACTCCCATCACACCAGGAGTTACAGCTGCAACAGAACGATATCCATCAGCGACGGTTTCGTGCTGAAGTTTAAATAAATGGCTGGTTACCATTACTTTTTCAATCGCCATTGGTCCCAGCGCATCTGGCGTTACATTCCAGTTACCTAATCCAACAATTAAACCGGTCGCATCCACTGGTATATCGTTCTTTTCCATTAATCGCTCGAGTTCCTTGGCAAGAATTTTTGCTGCGTCTTCTTGTTTCTTTGTGTCTTGTTTTTTGACCCCGTCCGCATAAATCGTAATATATGTCCCGGCTTTCTTACCAAGCAACTTTGCCCCTTCCTCATCAATTTCTACCTGAGAAATGGACACATCATTCACTTCATAATCTTTAATGGTAACACCTTTTATTTGTTGGTCTTGCTTTTGTTCCTTTTGGACGTACATATCTTTCGCTTCAACGGCTAAATCGGTTCGCACCTGAAAATCGGTATTATTTTCATCCATTTGGCATGTCTCCTTCTTCGCAAAACTTACATCTATTCATTAATCATAGGCTACACAAAATGGAACGAATTCATACAAAAACCGACCACCATGCAACATAGCTATTGAAAACCGCGCCATGGTTTGGTAAAATAATCTCTGTTCCTGAGGAGTATGTACAGGTCTATTAGGAGGTGAAACAATGGCTAATATTAAGTCTGCAATCAAACGTGTTGATATCAATAATAAAAACCGTGCACAAAACCAATCCGAACGTTCCGAAGTGCGTTCAAAAATCAAGAGTGTAGAAAAACTAGTTGCTGCAAATGATATGGAAAATGCAAAAACAGCACTACAATCTGCTACAAAATCAATTGATAAAGCAGTTCAAAAAGGCATTATCCATAAAAATAACGGTAATCGCCAAAAATCACGTTTAACGAAAAAAGTAAACAATATCGGAGCATAATCAAAAGTTAAAAGCATCCAACAACATACGATTCTGCACTGAGAAAAACAAAACGATCCCTTATTAGGATCGTTTTTTTAAAGGTAAAAAAGTAGTATAAAAATCATAGCGCTATTTTGATTTGCTGAAGTAGAGAAAGTTCAGCTAGGATCGCGACGTCCTGTCGCTTACTCCTTTGTTCCTGCAATGTGTTAACTTGCTTGAATTAAATCGTATAATAACAACTCAAAAGCAAGCTGTTTTTCCATCTTCCCTTGTTTCATGATGGCATCCGTTTGGGTCAGTTTGTCCATAATCGCTTGCAATGCTTGTTTACTAAAGCTGCTTTGACGGTTTGTGGCAATTTTTACAACATACGGATGGACTCCCAACTGTTTCTGCATTTGAAACGAACTATAGCCTTTTTCTTTTAGTAATTTCACTCGATAAATTGTCCGGAATTGAAAAGCGAGAAGAGCAATTAATGCAATTGGTTCTTCTTTCATTTTCTCCAGATCATGGTAGATGGAAATTGCTTTTTGAATATCACGTTCCATTACCGCATCCACAAGCCTGAGGGATGAACTATTGGATGTATGCGACACTAATCGTTCTGCTATCTCCCGGGTAACCGTTCCATCCTCACCAACATATAAAGCCAATTTTTCCAGTTCGTTTTTGAGCAAATAAAGATTTGTGGAAATTTCTCCCTCCAACACCTCATACGCATCCGGCATAATCGTAATCTTAACCTGATCTGCTTGATCAGTAATCCACTTGGATATATCCTGTTCCTTAATCGGACTGCAATCCGCAACGGCTCCATGTTTTTTTAACAATTTGCTAATTTTCTTTCGCTCGTCAATTTTTTCATACGGGGCAACAAATACGATTACGGAATAGTCTGCCGGTGCCTCTAAATATTGCTGCAGAGCAGATACATTATGTTCAAATGACAATTTATCTGCCTTTGCCTTCAGAAACACAGGATTGCTGGCAATAATTAGTTTTCTATCACCGAAAAAAGGATAGGTTTCCGCATCCATAATCACTTCCTGTATTGGTGTTTCTTCCAAATCATACATCACTAAATTTTCCACATCCCCATCGGGTAACACAGCCTGCGTGATATGCTTTTTTAAATTTTGTATGAAATATGTATCTGATCCATATAATAAATATATTGGTGAAATTTGCTTGTTTTTCACTTGTTTTAAAACATCCATATATGCCATAAAAGTTCACTCCAATTATGTCTATATTATCGCAAAATCAATGTGAAAACAAAACATATTCAGTCGCTAAACGGCCACGCTGCACTTTTCTGATCCAGTTGCGCGCGGGGCCAGCGACTTCTGTCATAGTCAATAGACACTCCAAACGCCAAAGTTCGGGCGTTTTGCGGTCTCTTGACTATGCCTGCGTCGCTAAACGGCCACGCTGCACTTTTCACTCAAAAAAGGGAATTGCGATCATAGCAATTCCCTGTCAGGATATCTATATAAACGCTTGATTTGCAGTCCCGGGTAACTGCTCCTCAAACGATATTTGCTCTTACCTGTAGATTGACCATCTGCGCAAAAAGTATAGATGTTAACTCTTTCTAAATATGGGTAAAGTGACATTCATTCGGTTGGGTGCCTTCAACAGAACCGAACCTTTGTCATGCCGTTAACTCCTACTTATCTTTTTTAGCTTCTCCTCAAAGCTTATGGTGGGGTTTGCGTTTTACCATTATAAAAATAGTTACTTTTATCCGAATTAGTAAATATTACTTCATGGTCAGCTGCCGTTAAGAGAGGAGAAATAAAATTTCACATCATTTTCCTTCATGAATGTGGATTTTTTTTTGTAATTCATTTATACTAAACATGAAGTAGGAGGGATAGATGTGAACGAATTCGAAAATGACGTACAGTCCAAAAATAACGATGTCGTTGACTCGATAAAAGGATTTGGCTTCTCATTTGTATTCTTTGTCCTAATTTTTGCAATTGGTGCAGCGGTCAGTGTTATCGCAAAGTAAAAAATACTTAGAATATGTGTTCCAATGTAGATCATGATCAAAGAGGCTGATACCAGTCTCTTTGATCATTTTTTATGTGTGAATACGTCAACTTTTTCAAAAGTAAAGGAAGTATATAAAGTTAAACTTCATTAAGTGGGGGTTTTCCCGCACTCAGACGTGCTAGTGCAGGCGAAGGCATAGGAACGTAACGGTTAGCCTGCCTATTCTCTCCCACTTAATAGAGGAACAAAGGCTAAGTTCTCAGGCATCTGAGTTGCAACGCCTTTGTTCTGTTTACAATACCTTATGGTAAGAACTTAAAAAATGTGCCTTGATCTTCACGAAATCGAAATATTACCGCACCATCTTCATCGGTTCGAAATACAGTTATTCCACTATCAGCCAGTCGCCCCACGACCTCTGGTGATGGGTGCCCATAGGTGTTATTTTTTCCAACTGAAATCAGACCATATGCAGGATCAATAGCATGTAACAATGACTGATCGGAGGATGTTTTGCTCCCATGATGTGCAACCTTCAAAACATCAACCGCTAAATTTGGGTACGCTGCCATCATTTGGTGTTCGGCATCCTTTTCCATATCCCCAGTAAACAACCATGATAGCCCACCAAATTTTGAGTACAATACAAGCGAATTGTCGTTTGGCGATGCTAGTTCCTTACTTGGGGACAGTACATCAAACGTCTGCCCACCCATACGCAGCATATCTCCGGGTTCTACACGTCGGATCTTGGTTCCATGGTGTTTCCAACCAATCAATTCCTCGTCTGAAAAGTACGCACTAATCACAATTTCTTTCACATTCATCCCCTCGAGCAAAAATGGCACACTGCCGATATGGTCAAAATCCTCATGCGATAAAAAAATAGCATCGATGTTGTTAATTCCACGCGACAAGAAATACGGTTTGATAATTTGCTGGTAGTTTTGATCCGCGTTGTTTGACTCGCCAAAACTGACTTTAGCACCTGCATCCACCATAAAAACACCTCTACGATATGGCAATTCAATCACAAACGTGTCACCTTGCCCGATATCGAGCATGGTTACCGAACCAACCGGATTGACATAAGGCTTAAGGGTAATACCGATAATAAAGCCTACCGTCAAGCATCCATAAAAAAATGAAGTCAATAATTGTTTTTGCTGCAGGCGATGCATGAACAACAAAAAAAGTAGAATATACAATAGTGCACCAACCACTGAAATGGAGCCAACAAGCAACGGATAATAAAAAAGACTGTCTATACCTTGCAAAATAAGAATAAATACATGGTGAACCTTCGAAAACAACCCATCTAAAAATGTTGTTATCGCCGAAACTGGGGATACCAATAATAGAAAAAACATAAACGGGATAACAAATAACGTAAAATAAGGAACAACAATTAAATTTAACAGAATAGACAACGGATGAAAGGTAAAGAAATATGTCACTTGAAGCGGAAGAATAATCATTTGTGCGACAAAGCTAATCTGAAGCATTTGAATGGTCGTGGAAGTTGTTTGCGCAAGCCAGTGTCTGGACAGCAATAACCCAAAGGTAACTAAAAACGAAAATTGAAATCCGACATGATATACCATATATTTGTCGGCAGCAATTAATAACAAAAAGACAATACTCAAAACATCTGTCAAACTATAGGAAAGTTTTAATTTCTGGAAAATAATAAATAGCATGACCATGACGCATGCTCGCCAAACAGAAGGTTCTCCGCCGGCAATCAGCGCATAAATCGGCAGAAACATAAACATAAACCATTGAGCTTTTTCTTTAGTGAACAGGTTCAACTTAATCAGCAGGAAGTACAATAATGTCACAATCAATCCAACATGTAACCCAGAAATAGCCAGAATATGAGATAAACCCCAACGCTGAAATATATCAATCGTTTCTTCGTCAATCGCTGACTCATCCCCTAATACTAAGGCGGTTAACCATGCTGCTGTTTCGTGTCCCACATGCGATTGAACATGCTGCATTAGTTTCGATCGTATATTATACACCACCGCTAGCGTATCCGAACCGGAACAGGAAATATCTTTTAGTGATTGCAATACGACTTGATAGGAAATCCCTTTGGTCCGTAAGTAGCGACTATAATCAAATTCTCCAGGATTTGTACTCCTGGATGGCTGTTCCAATTTTCCATGTATCTCACAAGATGCTCCGTGTTGCAAGGTTTGTAGTTGATGTTTTGTGTGGATTGCTTTATCCGGAAAGTAAACGACAAGCAGGTTTGTTTTTAAGGCGGGATCTTTGAGGACAAAATCTATTTTCTTATCGGTTTGGTGAACAGGACTAATAATTTTCCCCGCGTAGGATGCAGAATTATTCGTTGGCGGCGGTTCTGTATCGGTTATTACCGGTATATAGGTATAAAAGAAAAGAAAAGCGGTCAGCGAAACAACTACTGGTACGATTCCCAACCGCTTCCATCCATACAGTATCAGCAGCCAGACGAGCAGGGCAGCGGCAAACCAATACGTCCGGGTGATGATGGTTACCGCACATACAGCAACCGATATGGCCGGTAAATGCCAAAATCCTTTCATGTACGCTATCACCTTGCTTTCTTGAAAGATGAGGAATTTTAATCTTGATGGGTTGTGACAAAGTTGAGGACGTTCACATCATACCTCTTGCTCCCTGTCACAAAAGCCGAACAAACTGCCTCGCGTTCGGCTTCGGCATTCAGAAATAAACAACTTTTGATTTACATGTTAAATAAACGCTCAGCTTCTTCCTTCAGCTGGCCAGTCTCATCCGAGTCAGTTAGCTGATCAAGTAACCCCTTTACGAACTCCTTCTTTTCATCAACGTTTTCATCGATTGCCAAATAGTTCAACTCCACTTTTTTCGTTTGCACGCCTGCCTCGGCGAACAACTCCAACGCATAGGGATGGTTTTTATAATCAGCAGCATAGTAAACGGATTTAATACCGCTCTGGATAATCTGCTTACAACATTGCAGACATGGGAAATGGGTTACATAAAGCTCAGCACCATCGGTTGGAACCCCGAATTTCGCACATTGCAATAGAGCATTCGCCTCTGCATGTACGGTCCGGACACAATGCCCATCAATGACATAGCAGCCTTCATCAATACAATGTACACTACCAGAAACACTGCCATTGTAACCGCCGGCAATAATTCGTTTATCGCGTACAATGGTTGCTCCAACCATCAATCGGGTACACGTGCTTCGCAATGCTAATAAATGACTTTGCGCCATGAAATATTGATCCCAGGAAATCCTCTCCATACAAATACTCCTCGCTATTCTATCATTGTAAACACCTCTACTAAGTTTACATGCACCGGCGAAGTTTCGTCAATTATCGCCGTTAAGGAACCTGAATCATGTCCTTTAGACTTTCTAGCGTTTTTTCACCGATCCCCGATACCTCAAGCAGGTCATCAACAGTTTGAAATAAGCCATTCTCCTCACGATAGTCAATGATTGCCTGTGCTTTGGAAGGACCAATACCATTTAGCTTTTCTATTTCTGCTTGGGTTGCTTGGTTTATCTTGAGCTTCGCTTGTCCGCTTCCTGTCACTTCATCTGCTTGTATTCCGCTTGTATCATCGCCGATTTCCGGAACGGCGATCACCATCTCGTCCTGAACTTGTTGCGCAAGGTTTACCACGGTCTGGTCAGCCTGCTTCAAAAAACCGCCCGCCAATTCAATAACATCATTCACACGGGAATCTGCGTGTATTTCATAGATACCAGGATTCTTAACTGCCCCCTTTACATCGACAATAATATTCTCATCTCCCGTTGTTTCATTTTGTTCAGTAACTTCTTTTGTCTGGTCAGCAACTGGGGTTAATTCCGTAGTCGATTCAGCAGGTTCATGTTGAAATACGAAGAAGAGGATCACAGCTATGCCGATAATCAGAAAGAACGAGCTTTTTTTCAGTAACTCCAGAAACAAGGCTATCACAACCTCCCATATTGTGGCATAATTCGGGGTAAAAGAAGGGATTACGATGGGGCTATTATACTCTTTCGACACACATCCTGAAATTCCTGCAAGCAAAAAACAACCGGGAAAATCCTATTTTCCCGGTTGTTTTTCAGCTATAAAGAAAATTCTTTCTGTATCTTCCTTTAATTTTTCAGATTTCAACGAAAAGTCACCATACAAATGTCGAATTTCAAAGCCTGCAGTACGTAATAATTTTTTATAAATATCGATTGAAAATGTTCGCTGATGGTGCGTTTCGTCAAAACGGACATACCTATCGCCCGCTTGTACAAAAAAGGTTAAATCATGAAAAACTTCACCTGTAGCATCTCCAGGTGAACAAAACCAGATATACGACATATCTTCCTCGACTGCAGCAAACGTTTCTCCAGCAAAGTTGTTTTGCATATGGTAAAGCGAATGGATGTCAAAGATAAATAATCCTCCATCACGAAGCATCTCCTGTACATGATGGAATACCATCTGCAACTCACTTTCTGTGGTGATATAATTTATCACATCACAATAACTAATGACAGCGTCAAGTCCAGAAAAACCTTCCAGTTCCCTTAGATCCTGATGAATCCATTGAACGTTGACACCTTTTGCTGCGGCATGCTGCTGTGCATGACTTAACATTTCTTCCGAGAAATCAACGCCCACCATGCTATACCCCAATTGCGCTAAGCTTGTCGTAATACGTCCAGTACCACAACCCAAATCAGCTACATGCCGAATGGCTTTATTGGACTGCTGGAAGACATCGACTGTTAAATCCAGCCACTCATCGTAAGGGGCATCATCCATCAGCTGATCATATACGTTGGCCAATTGCTGATATTCCATTCATTTAACCTTCCTCACCAATATTCAATTGCACACGCGTTGCATCGCCCCATAAACGTTCCAGATTATAATACGACCGCTCATCCTTATGGAAAATATGGCATACGATATTTCCTATATCCACTAATATCCACCGCGCTTGCTCGAATCCTTCCAAGCGCTGAAGCGACATGCCTTCTTCCTCCACCGCATCTTTAATCGAACGGGCGATCGCCTGTACCTGCCGTTCATTCGATCCATGACAAATGAGAAAATAATCTGCTACTAATGATACTTCTTTCATATCTAACGCAACCATATCCTCTGCACGTTTATCATCGCAAGCTTTTGCGACTTTTTCTAGTAGTTCTAACGTTTCTTCCAAATTAGTAACCTCCGTTTAATCGTAAAGTTAAATCATTATATGCATGAAACGTATCCGGGTAAATACGAGACCCCTTGCTCATTAGAAACTGAATGGAGTTTCTAACCGATAGCCAGCACGCATGGACCAAATCCTGTTTCGCCATTTGCCGCACTTCGTCTAAACCCGGAAACGATCGGCCTGGTTCGATATAGTCAGCTAATAATACAATCATATCCAGTTTATTCATGTGTGCGCATCCTGTTGTATGATTGTGAATGGCACGGAGTATTTCATGGTCCTGAATTCCCTGCTCTTGTTTCACTAAAATTGCTCCAACTGGTGCATGCCATAATTCATGATGAAACAATACTAAATCATTTGGCAATGCACTGGACAGAATAATTCTGCGCATTTCCGCTTGCGAACGAAATTTTGCATAATCATGGAAAATGGCAGCAAGTTCCGCTTTTTTTTCGGATACTTGAAACCGTTTGGCTAATTCGACAGCTGTCTTGGCGACGCGTAATGTATGCTCGAATCGTTTCGTTGTTAAATGCGGCTTGACCGCTTGAATTGCGTCATGCTTGTTCATATAATCGCTTCCCTTTAATATAACGTTCCACATTTTCCGGCAATAAATATTTGACCGACTGATTTGCTTTAATCCGCTCTCGAATCATTGTTGACGAAACGTCGATCATCGGGATATCCAATGTTACAACAGGATACGCTGTTTGTAGATGATAACCGTTACGCCCTACCCCAACAAAGGTAACGATGCTCATTAATTCATCAATGTGCTTCCATTTTGGCAAGTATTCTACCATATCAGCACCAATAATAAAATAAAATGTTGTATCAGGATATGTATCGTTCAACATTTTTATTGTATCAAATGTATACGATTTTCCTAAACGATCAATCTCAATGGTATTCATCCTAAACGAATGATTAGAGGCAATAGCTTGCTGCACCATATTCATTCGATCTGTTGTACTTGTTCTCGCCACTCGTTTATGCGGCGGCTCGTACGATGGGATAAACCAGACCTCTGCCAAGTCAAGCTGGTTTTTCACTTCTTCGGCAATAAGTAAGTGTCCGATGTGTGGTGGATCAAATGTGCCTCCTAATATTCCAACGCGTTTCATTTCACGACTTACTCCTTTAAGGTAATTGAATATGTTTATTTTCCTCTGATTCCTTATACAACACAATATTATTTCCAATGATTTGAAC
Source organism: Lentibacillus songyuanensis (assembly GCF_039548255.1). Lineage (NCBI taxonomy): Bacteria > Bacillati > Bacillota > Bacilli > Caryophanales > Bacillaceae > Lentibacillus > Lentibacillus songyuanensis. The sequence continues at coordinate 70,203 of NZ_JBCLVH010000015.1, read as the reverse complement.
GACAGCTGCTTCTGTACCATTTGCAAGCATTGTGGCAACATCATGTTTGTCCTCAAGACAATTTTGCAGCACACTGATCTTAATCAGTTCACGTTTTTCCAATGCCTCACCAATTTGTGTCACCATGTTATCATTTACACCATCTTTTCCAACCTGAAATATTGGCTTAAGGCGATTTGCTTTTGCACGTAAATAACGTTTTTGCTTTCCTGTTAGCATCCTATCTTCCTTCCAAAATCTGTTGTAATTGTTCTTCCATATCTTCTATAGAAAAATGATGATCCGTCCATAACTCAAATGCATATTGAGCCTGATAAAGCAGCATGACATGACCATAATGAACCAAAGCACCTTGCTTACCTGCCTGTTTTAAAACATTCGTTTTGATCGGCTGATAAATAATATCACTTACAACGCTTCCTGCTTTAAAGGAAACATCCGCTGGTATTATCGATTGTTCCTGGTGTGGTTTCATCCCAACTGATGTCGTCTGAATAATCAAATCGTAACGAGTGATCTTTGCTTCCAAATCTGCCAATGGTAAAATGGTTGTATGGCTTTGTTCCTGCTGTAATTGCGCGATCGCTTCTGCACTTGAAATGGTTCGATTAGCAATATCAATAAAACGGAATCCTTCCGTGACAAGCGCATCATAAATACCTCGTGCAGCCCCGCCGGAACCAATAATGACAATTTTGATGTCTTTATCCATACACAACTTCGGATAATGCTTTTGCAATGATCGGACATACCCTTTGCCATCGGTATTATATCCAATCCATTTCCCATCGCGATTAACGACCGTGTTCACTGCACCGATGCGTTTTGCATCATCATGGATGTCGTCCAAATAAGGAATAATGGTTTGTTTATATGGGACAGTCACATTAAAGCCGTCAAGATTTTGACGTCTTAAATCCGCCATTCGCTCATCAAACGATTCATTTGGCGTTATCTCTTCTATTGAATAGCTGCCATTCAGCCCCGTCCGTTTCAGGAATTGCTGATGAATCCACGGTGACAAGGAATGCTGAACGGGATAACCTATCAAGGCAAATGTAAACTCCACGTTAATCCTCTCTCCTTTGTTCCTCTATTCAGTGGGGGAGAAAGGGCAAGCTAAAACCGTCACGTGTTTATGCACTAGCACGTCTGAGTGCGTCGAAAATCCCCACTGAATGAAGTTTCACTTTATCATGGCTGAATCGCAGCCCTTTATATCAACGATTTTCTTAATGAGACAGCAACGCCATTTGGACTATGGGCTGTTACGGTTGTTTGTTGTCCCGTAACACTTACCCAGCCTAACCCCGGAAACACAATGTCCGTTTTTTCATCCCTAAGACGGTAGGTTGTTTCAGTCAACTTTGGCAATTTCTCCAATGTTTGCTGATCAGGCGGAGCTAATAATTCACCTTTATGATTCGCATATAGCGTGTCAGCATTCGCAAGCTTTGTTCGATGAATTGGTACGGCATTTGCGAAATAACAAACAAAGGACTGTTTTTCCCCTTTAACAAAATCCAGGCGAGCCAGTCCACCAAAAAATAATGTCTGACCCTGATTTAATTGGTAATTTCTTGGTTTTATTTCTTTGTTCGGTGTAATCAGTTTCAAATCCTGGTCGGAAACATAATGCGCCATTTGCTGCTTATTCACGATACCAGGTGTGTCAATTAGGGCCGTTGTTTCATCTAATGGAATTTCAATAAACCCTAATGTTGTACCAGGAAAATAAGATGTGGTAATAATATTATTTTCCCCTGTTGAACGTTTGATTAGCCGATTAATAAATGTAGATTTCCCAACATTTGTCGTCCCAACAATGTACACATCCTTTTGGGCGCGATAATGCTCGATCGCCTCGGCCAATGCATCAATTCCATGGCCTTTAGCTGATGAAATCAAAAATACATCTTTTACATCAATTCCCATTTCCTTTGCAGATGCCCGAAGCCACTGTTCCAGCTTTCGTTTATTGGAAGACTTCGGTAATAAATCCATTTTATTGCCAACAAGAATGATTGGGTTATGGCCAACCAGGCGTGGAAGGCTATTAATAAGGCTTCCATTTACGTCAAATATATCAACAAGATGCACAACAAGCCCCGTTGTGTTGCCTATTTGGCTTACTAAGTCCAAGAAATCTTCATCAGAAATCGACACAGATTGTACTTGATTATAATGTTTTAAACGAAAACAACGTTGGCACAAAACTGGTTCTCTTTCCAGCGTTGCCGCAGGGGCATAACCGATCTCTCGTTGATTTTCTGTTTGAATGGGAATTCCGCACCCCTGACAATGTATTTTTTCCACATTTATTCCTCCCAGGTTACCTTTCCTTTTTTACGCATATACCGTAAGATCCGTCGCTCGATTTTCCGATTAATACGAGTAATTTTGCCATCTGTTTGCACGATTGGGACGACAAGTATCGTATGAAATCCGGCAAAATTCCCCCCCAGTACGTCGGTCATTAATTGGTCACCAATGACAACAATTTCCTCTTTGTTCAAGTTCATATTCTTAGCAGCAGATTTGAATGCACGTCCAAGTGGTTTTCTGGCGCTGCATATAAATGGTATCGCAAGCGGCTCAGAAAAAACCTTCACACGTTCTTCGTTATTATTTGAAATAATCGTTACCTTGATATGATGTTCCTCCATCAATTTAAACCATTGGATAATTTCTGGGGTCGCATCCTTTACATCCCAAGCAACGAGTGTATTATCCAAATCAGTAATGATCCCTTTTATTCCCTTTTGTTTTAGTAGATCTGGATGAATCTCAAAGACACTCTTTACATGATCATCCGGCAGAAACTTTTTCAACAACTGTCACACCTCATTAAAATAACAATACAAGTTAACATTATACCTTAATCCTATAATAACATTCCATAATATAAAAGTGTTACCTCAAGAAATTTTTTCAAGTGCTGCTTAGATTTTGTCTGCCTATGTCAATTTAGCAAAAACATGCATGATTAACCCCGTTTTGTCGCAAAAACCGTTCGACAAATTCTTTCATTTTCCGAGTTGTGGATAACCTTACTCACAGTATCCACATTTATAGAATGGTAGTTTAAGCAAGATTTTTTGACTTTATACACAAGTTATCTACAAGCTGTTGTAGATAACTGTTGCCTTGTTCAACCCTCTTTTTCATGGTAAATTATTAGTAACCCAAATGGAACGGAGGGCGTATTGATGGAACATTTGTCAGATGAATTGTTACTGGAATCCTACCGAAAAGCAAATGAATTAAATCTTAGCCCTGATTTTATCCGATTAATTGAACAGGAAATCCATAGAAGATCACTAGTAGGTAAAGAGGAATATTCCAGTTAAATATTTGCTGTTTTTTGTTAGCTATTGTCATCTGCATGTTCACGCCGAATGACTTTTACAGACGGGTTCGTTTATTCGTCTGGTAATTGCCGTGTACATCATCATGTATTTTGTTCATGCTCGGTGGTATAAATGATCTTTTAAAAAAACCCGTTCGATTAGGATTTTTAAATATGGACAGACACAAATAGATGAAACTCCTCATAAGAATGTTATATAGGCAAAAGCCCAGCCAACATACTTAGGAGGTGCTTGTGTTTGTCCGGAATTCTGAGTGTGCTTGCTTTGTTAGTTAAAGAAGCACTATTTTTTGTATCCTACGTAAAAAATCACGCCTTTCCACAGCCGCTTCCCCCTGATGAGGAAGCGCAGTACATTCAACAAATGCAAGATGGTGATGCAAACGCGAGAAATAAGCTAATCGAACATAATTTACGGCTGGTTGCCCATATTGTAAAAAAATTCGAAAATACCGGAGAGGATATGGAAGACTTGATTTCCATCGGTACAATCGGATTGATCAAGGGCATTGAAAGTTTTTCAGTAGGCAAAGGTACAAAGCTTGCAACCTATGCGGCCAGGTGTATTGAGAATGAAATATTAATGCATTTACGCGCATTGAAAAAAGTTAAGAAAGACGTGTCGTTGCATGATCCGATCGGCCAGGATAAAGAAGGAAATGAAATAAGCTTGATTGATATTTTGGAAGCAGAAAATGCAGACGTTATTGAGTATATCCAATTAAACATGGAAATTGACAAGATGAAGGACTACTTGGGCATTCTTACTGACAGGGAAAAAGAAGTGGTCATTTATCGGTATGGACTAAATGATTATCAAGAATTAACGCAACGAGAAATCGCAAAAAAATTAAATATATCAAGAAGTTACGTGTCACGAATTGAGAAGCGGGCTTTAATGAAAGTCTTCCATGAATATTTCCGTAAAGAACGGCGCGGATAACATCTCCCTTATTACATCTTGAAGCCTTCACAAGTTAACCAGAGACGTAGAAAAGCGTGCAGAATATTAAACCTCCACGCTTTTCTACTGTGAATTGGTTACATTATTACTGTTTTTCAATTATTTCGGATTCAATCCAAGCGCCCTTGCTATTCCATCCGCATGACCTTGAGCGATTTTATTAATAAATGCATCTTTTTTTAATTTGCTCCCATCATTTGCATTATCAATAAAACCATTTTCAGTTAAGATAGCTGGGGCTTTAGATTCTCTAAGAACATGCAGGTTTTCTTCTTTCTGCCCCCGGTCTTTAAAACCGGTTTGACTCACAATTTCATTATGAATACTGTTTCGGATAGCATTTGTTCTCTCCTTATCGCCATAGTTACCGTCAAAAATATACGATTCAAATCCTGTAGCATTATTTGAATTGATATGTATGGAGACAAAAAAGTTTGCACCCCAATTATTTGCCATCCTGGTTCGTTTAGCTAACGACGTTGTCACATCTGATGTACGGGATAATTTAATCGTGTGTCCCTCATACGACTCATTTAAGATATCTCTTGTCCTTAAAGCGATATCCAATGTTAAATCCTTTTCCTTCAAACCATTTGCCGTTGCGCCTGGATCAGATCCGCCATGTCCAGGATCTATGAAAATACGAACAGCAGCTGCGTCAACCGTTTTAGGGATAAAGCACACAACAATAATGCTGAACAGAATCATTGGATAAATAAAAATTTTTTCTAACCTGTTTGAATGTCTAATAAATTGGGTTCACTCCTTTCATGCTTTCTCATACATCTTTCGACGTAAATCTATTATTTATTTCCGTTTGTTATCAATCTAGTAAAACTATCTGTTTTCATATATTTAGCGTCTAATTAAATAGGAGCTTCTTATCAAAAGAAGCTCCTTGGCATTTATCCCGCCTTAACGGGCAATAAGACCTCCACTTAGTGAAGTTGCACTTTATTCATAATGATCTGAATCATAGTCGGTAATAGAAGTGCTTTCTATGGTGCGATCAAATTTCTCCAAGTATTTGTGGGCGAAATCCTTACCACCCATACCAAATGCAAGACCGAAAGCTAAGGCCAACCCACCAAGGATTAGAACAAATGATGATGTTACGATTGTAGGCGCGATGCCTAATTGCGTAAGTGCCATAAAAACAGCTAACACTATAATCGCATATTTGGCAAACCCGGCCAAAATATGGGAAGCCGCACCTGATAACAAATTTACCAATACTTTTTCCACAATTCCCGATAAGATTAACGCTACACCTAACACCAGGATGGCAGCTAAGACATTTGGTAAATATGCGGTAACTGCAGATGCAATATCAACAAGGAACTCTAGTTTAATCAGGTATAGTGCTTGTACTGCTAAGAAAAAGACAATCAGCACTTGCACAATATAACCAACCACAGTTGATGGGGACATTTTAGCATGATCCATGCTTTTGTTCCCGATCCCAATTTTATCGGACAGCCTATCAAAACCAATCCGATTTAATAAGTTAGAAACAAATTTACCAATGAATCTACCTAGCCATATTCCTACTAAAATGAGGATAACAGCTATGAAAATATTTGGAACCATATCTAAAATTTTCGCCAGCATGTTAATGGCTGGTTCACTAATTCCTCGTAAATCGAGTTTCTCCAAGGTAGCAATGGCTACTGGAATCATAATCAAAAAAAATACAATGTTGCCGATGAAAGTTGCTAAGCTTGTTTCTTTAAAAAGTTCATCCATTTTCAGCTTATCAATCCATTTTTCTGATCCAACTGCCTGTAATAGATTCACTAAAATGTTTTTTATTACCTTTGCTACTAACCAGCCCACAGTAAATATTATCGCTGCCGCAAGTAATTTCGGAACAAATACTAAAATAGTTCCTAACAAACCGCTAAATGGCTGTGCCACTCCAGCAATACTTAAGGCATCCAGTACCCCCGGAATAAATAGCAGCAAGATAAGATAAAAGACTGTCGTTCCTACTTGTTCCGTTATCGTGACAATTTCCTCTTCTGATTTGACAAAGCGCATTTTGAAGAAGAAATGCTGCAAGTTAATTTTTTTGGACCCTGTGATAATCACCCATCTTGCAATGGAGGCAATCACATATGCCAATAACAGAATTAACCCGGCTTTTAATACCGCGGGAATGAAACCGAAGAACGTGTCAATTAATCCGGAAAGCGGATTAGCAATCATATCCAAATTCAAGATATTGAAAAATAGGATAAACACAATTAGCAAAAGTATATAGTAAATAACTTTGCCAATAATTTTTTCGGTATCAAACTTTTTGTCTTCTGTCCTAAATTTGCTGAAAAAGCGGGCATCCAGATTGATTTTACGAAGCGCTTTCGTAACAGCACTTCCAATTGCTTTGGCAATTAACCATCCAATGATCAGCACGATCAGCGCAATAACAAAGTTTTGGAGTCCACCCCAAAATCCTGTACCAAAATAATCAAAGTATGTTTCCAAGTTATCTACTCCCTTCATTTACCAATTTAATCTGTTTAATACCCAGTGTTTATTTTTCGTAAACCTGTATAACCAACAAAAGCTGACAAGCAACGACAAATAACCATTATACAAAGCCTGTCATTCGAGTCAAAGTGGTTATTAATTGAGCGAGGCGTATGTGTTTCACCTCGTTTTGAAAATCAGCCTTGACCGCACCATGTGCACATACTGCAAGCTGGTAATCTGCTGCAATAGGATACTGAATACATATGGAGTCTTTCACTTCCTTTTTTTTATTCATATCTATCACTTTTATTTCGTTTTCACTAGACTTTATCATCTGAAAAGAATCAAGTGGAATAGCCAGACCTTTCCCCAACATTTTTATATAACTCTCTTTTAACGTCCAAAGATTATAACAAGCAAGGTTTTTATTTGTTGCATGACATATGGCGCAGTATTCACTTGCAGAAAATAGCTGTTTTGCCATTCGCAGATCAAATAATTTTACCTTTTCAATATCTATACCGACTCGCTGACTATGAATAGCACAAGCAATATAATCACCTGAATGAGAGATATTATATTTAATAAATGGATAATCAGGAAAAAAAGGTTTGCCATATGCATTTTTATCGACAGCAACCTCTTTTAATCTGACTCCCAGACGTTTATATAAAACATGATCGAGCAATAAGTCCCCTATTATTGCTCGATACGCATCTTCTATATGGTAAAATTGCAGCATATAGTTTTGTCTTTCTGTCGAGGTATATGCAAGTAATGATAGCAACATTGCACGATTTTTTCTCTCTGGCAATTGGCAAACATAAACTTCAACCAATCCAATACTCCTTTCCCATGTCTTGTCAAAATTTGGATAAAAATCACTTCACAGATTCAGCATGTTCGAATTGTTCATTCGTTTGACAGGAAACCGAAGAATCTTTCCAAACCAAAACAACAACACATGCGGCAATTAAAAATAATGCTGCCCCAAATAATGCACACTGATAGGTCCATAATGGAATTTGTTTTTCGGCTATTTTTCCCGAGGTTCCTAATACACTCGCCAAAATGGCAACTCCTAGTACCGATCCAAGTCTATTTTGCATGTGAAATAGCGTTGTGGCCTTTCCCATCGAAGCTGAGGTAATATTCGTAAAAGCTGAAATTTGCGCTGCGCCTACCGTTTGTCCCAAGAAAAAACCAACGCCAAACATGAGCCCTCTTAGCAACCATGGACTAGATGCAACAAATACTGCAATAAATATAAAAACTAAAATGGTTCCTGCTAGTGAAATAATTAACAAGCGTTGTAATCCAAGTTTCTTCAATGTCCAAGGCATGAGCTGGGAAGCAACCATTAAACCCAGCGCTTCCAAAAATGTCGTCAGCCCGGTATGTAGAGCACTGACTTTTAAAACGTTTTGGTACATAAGTGGAAACACATAAAGCATCCCGAGTAAACCCGCTGCAGAACAAAGACCAACCAGACTCATTGTTCGAAACATGGAATCTTTAAACAAACCGAAATCAATCATCGGTTTATCTATGTGAAGCTCCACAATCATTAGTGCAATTAGTAAACTAATGCCAGTAAGGCCAGTAACCAAAATTTCCGAAGACGTCCAACCTTTGACAGTTCCCAGTGATAGTGCATAAATCGACATAGAAAAACCGAATATAGAGAGAAGGAATCCTTTGTAATCGAATTTCCCTGGAGAAGGTTCCTTGTGTTCCTGTAAATATACGATCCCTATGAATAAGGCAAGAATGCCAATAGGAATATTAATATAAAATATCCATCTCCAGGAGTAGATATCAGCTAGAAATCCTCCAATCACTGGGCCAAGTGCGGGTGCTAATGCAATTGGGATCATAAGCAACCGTGAAAGCTTTGGCCGCTCCTCATGTGTAAAGGTCCGAAATAAGATCGCCATCCCAACTGGAGTGAGAAATCCAGCTCCCGCCCCTTGCAGAATTCTAAACAGCTCCAAAGCGATCATGCTGCCGGCAAAACCACATAATGCAGAAGCCAACGTAAATAAAGCAAGTGTACTTAAAAATACACGTTTCGTTCCAAGATAATCACTTAACCAGCCAGCTATGGGAAGAAACATAGTTAAGCTAATTAAATAACCAATATTAATTGTTCCTGTAGCAGCAGGAGAAACATGAAATGTTTCTCCTATTGCTGGTAAAGCTACATTCACAATCGTACTATCTAATGCGGACATGAACATAGCGAATATATAAACAATAGCTACAGCACCTTTCGTATGCTTGTTTTTCGGCATTACTAACTCCTGGAACCATTTTTTTCAACTGATTTCAAGCTGTTTGGAATTAAGTCATGCCAATAAAATGTAATGTAATTCATACAGTCTTCTCTATTGGCTGATCCGTAAACTATTTTCCAGCCTGCTGGAACACCTCTGAAGTCGGGCCAAAGGGAATATTGGCCTTCCTGATTCATTAAAACGAAATAGGATCCATCCGGATTTTCAAAAGGGTTGTTCATAAATCTATCTCTCCTCTACGAATTGATTAACGTATGGCGTGCAGCGTATTTAACTTTTTCGACAGTATTTTCCCGATTTCTGCTATTGGTTCTGGTTGACACATATCTTTATGGCGACAATTAATATCATGGGATTGAATCGTTCCATTTATATAAGGTTTCCACGTATCGACAGAAATGGAATCAAACCACTCTGGGATAATCGTCGAGCGGAAAAAAATAATGTCGCCGGTAAATATATCTGGGTTAAAATGGCTCAAATTATGAACCGAATGTACATACGATTCTTTCAAATTCATAATTGTATCATCATGAAGACTGGCTAACGCACTGCCCTCTTTGCGCAATAACTCAATTGCATGTTCCATGTTGAGAGGTTCTTCACTTAGACTCTCGGGATCATAGCCTCCTAAAGCAAGTAAAGCGATCAATGCTTCCTCCTCGTCAGGTGCATTTTTAATTGGTAAAAAATGATTTGGAAAGGCATCTAACATGGCAACCAGCGCAATCGACTCACCTTGTTTTTGCAGTTTCGTAGCCATCGCCTGAATTACATTTCCTCCTAGAGACCAACCTAGCAAATGATACGGACCTTTAGGCTGTATTCGTTTCATCTGTTCAATATAATCTTCAGCCATCTCATCTAATGACCTTGGATAACTACCTGGGTCAGAAATCCCTCTTGCTTGCAGACCATATATTGGATAATCTTTACTCAAAGCTTTCATCAGACCTGCATAGCACCAACTTAGTCCTCCGGCAGGATGAACACAAAAGATTGATTCATGGCTGCCACTTTTGCGCAGTGGTAACAGCACATGAAGCGCGCTTTGATTATCTCCTATCTTTAAACGCTCAGCTAGCCCGGAAACAGTAGGAGATTCAAAAAGATTACCAATGCTTAGTTCTACTCCAAATGCCTCTTTTATACGAGTCATCAATTTGACCGCAAGTAAGGAATGACCACCAAGATGGAAGAATTCATCATCGATACCAACTGACGGTATATCAAGTACTTCCATAAATAAGTCACATAGCATTTCCTCTTGTGGCGTTCTTGGTCCGCATTCCGTAGTTTCCACCAAATAGTCAGGTTGAGGGAGCGCCTGATAATCCAGTTTTTCATTAGCAGTTAATGGGAATTCATCCATCACAACGAAAGCTGACGGTACCATATAGTCAGGCAAACGATTCGCTACCCAGCGTCGAATTTCTGCAGCATTATCAATACCACTTCCCTTTAAAATAATATAAGCGACCAGCCGTTGATCTCCAGGTCGATCTTCCCTATTAAACACTGTTGCCTGCTTTATCTCCGGATGCTCTGAAAGAACATGTTCAATTTCACCTAATTTAATTCGGAATCCTCTTATTTTCACTTGCTGATCAGCGCGACCGATATATTCCAATGTGCCGTATTCCTTCCAACATGCTAAATCCCCCGTGCGGTACATTCTTGTACCACTCTTACCATATGGGTTAGCAACGAAACGATTCGCTGTCAAATCAGGGCGGCCAAAATAACCCCTTGCAAGCCCCGGTCCAGATACATACATTTCACCAACTACACCTAAAGGAACGGGCTGCAGGTAATCATCCAATACATAAACATCCAGATCAGGTATTCCTTGACCGATGATACTAGCCATTTGTTCAGAAACAGTTTTTCGATTAAGTTCTACATACGTTACATGAACCGTTGTCTCCGTTATGCCATACATATTAATTAATTTGGGAGCATCATCTGCATGTCTTTTATACCAATTTTCCAAGCGGCTCAACTCAAGTGCCTCTCCACCGAAAACAACATACCGTAACGATAGTTTATCCCCAATCGACTGATATTCCTGATCAGCTTGCATGAATTGATAAAACGCAGAAGGTGTTTGATTCAATACTGTTACGCCTTCATCAGCAAGTAACTGCAAAGTCTCCCCCGGGGATCGACTAATTGTATGTGGTACGATTACCAATCGACCTCCGTATAACAGGGCTCCCCACATTTCCCAAACAGAAAAGTCAAACGCGTAAGAATGGAACATCGTCCATACATCATTTTCATCGAATCGGAACCAATGCTCTGTTGAACAGAGTAAACGATGGACATTCTGATGCGGAATAACGACACCTTTTGGCAAACCGGTTGAACCTGATGTATAAATAATATATGCCGGGTGAAGCGGTGATAACGGTTGTATTCGCTCAAGATCCGTTGGGTTAGTAACCTTATGCTCTTTTAGTTCTTCTATTATCTCTTGTTCGTCTATGATAATACTTGGAACACCAATATCTGCTGATAACTTGTCCGCAGATGCTTCATTGGTTACAATAACTGAAGGATTTGCATCTTTCATCATAAAGGCGATACGTTCACGAGGATACTCCGGATCCAGAGGTACGTATCCAGCTCCTGCTTTTAATATCCCTAACAGACTGATTACCATTTCAAAGGATCTTGGTAACGATACTGCAACAAACTGTTCAGGACCAACACCTTTTTCTAGTAGAAGATGCGCAAGCTGGTTCGCCTTCTCATTCAACTCTTCGTAACTTATTTTCTTGTCATTAAGGACAAGTGCAATTTTTTGCGGATGGCTTCGCACTTGCTCTTCAAATAATGAAGGTAAACACGAACTTTCTATTGTTTTCCTCTTATCATGATGCATTAACAGTTTTTGTTTTTCTTCCTGATCTAATATCTCCAAGTGTCCAATTGTTTGCTCTGGATCTGTTATAGCTGATTTAAACAATTTAATTAATCTTTTTATCATCTGTACCATTGATTTTTCAGTAAAGAGGTCGGTACTGTATTCTAAAAAACCTTCTAATCCATTTGGCTTTCCAGTTTGATCGACACGTTCTCGAAACTCTAACGTAAAGTCAAACTTGGCTGTTCCCACACTATATATTGAAAGATCGCCCTCTAATTGAGGCAAATCAAGGTTGGGCTCAGGCGTATTTTGTAATGCAAGCATAATTTGAAATAATGGATGCTTTGATCTGGAGCGTGCCGGATTAAGAATCTCTACTAATCTTTCAAAAGGCAAATCCTGATTATCATAAGCATCGATATTTACTTTTCGTACCCTGTCAAGTAATTCACGAAAACTAGGATCACCAGAAGTATCCGTTCGCAACACCAATGTGTTAATAAATAAGCCAACAAGATTGGTTAGTGTATCATCATTCCTTCCAGCCACTGGGCTGCCTAAAGGTATATCATTTCCAGCCCCAAGTTTGGTTAACAATGCAGATAGTCCTGCCTGCAGTGTCATAAACAAACTGACTCCATTTTGTGCAGAAATAACAAGTAACTGGCGATGTAACTCTGGTTGAATCATAAAACGATACGTTTCCCCTTGATAGCTTGATTCCGACGGACGCGGGTAATCAGTTGGCAGTTCCAAATGGTCAGGTAAACCCTTTAATGTTTCTGTCCAATATTGTAACTGCTTATCGATCAAACAGGTTGTATCTTGTTTGGTTGCTAACAATGCTTCCTGCCATAGTGCATAATCTGCATATTGCACAGGCAAATATGGCCAATTTGGATCCTCGCCTTGACTGCGAGTTATATATGCTTGCTTAAGATCTTGTGTTAAAGGCGTTAAGGACCACCCATCGCCAACGATATGATGGAGTAATAAAACAAGAACATCTCTCTCTCGATCCACTTCAAAAAGCTCTGCACGAAATGCAGGCTCCTCCGCTAAATTAAAGCAGTACCTGACCGTTTCATTTAATCGTTCTGCTAACATCGATTTTTCAATTTGGTGCACATGCAAAGCAGGTTTTGCCACTTTTGCATCTAAAATATGTTGCCGCGCAGTCCCAGATTTCTCTGGGAAAATTGTTCTCAACGTTTGATGCCGGTCCACTACATCGATTAGTGCAGCTTGTAATATAGATTGATTTACTTTTCCTGAGAAATGAACAACAACCGGAATATTATATGTTGGACTTGGACCTTCTAACTGGTAAAGAAACCATAAACGACGTTGCGCAAAGGATAATGGAATCATGTCCGGTTTGTCTGCCTTTTGTATTGGCGGACGTGTCTGTTCTTTGTTGTCAAGTTGTTTAACAAGACCGGCGATGGTTGGTGTCTCAAAAATCTTTCCAATAGTAAGTTCGATATCAAACACGTCACGAATCCGGTTCATTAACTGTACCGCCAATAATGAGTGTCCGCCAAGGTCAAAGAAGCTATCATCCATTCCTATTTTTGATACTCCTAGTACCTGCTTATAAAGATCACACAGAATTTCTTCCTGCGGTGTTCTTGGTTCTTGCTTTATACCATCATTATTAAAATCGGGTGCAGGAAGCGCTTTTCGATTAATTTTTTTATTCGGTGTCAACGGAAGAGCGTCTAAAACAATGAACGCAGAAGGAACCATATACACAGGCAACTCGTTTTGTAACGCTTGGCGAAGCTCATGCATTTCAATCTTGTGATCGGGCTTCGGTACAAGATACGCGAGTATACGTTTATCCCCCGATTGATGCTCCTGCACAATAGCTACTGCCTGGCTGACGCTAGAATTCTTTGCAAGCACAGCTTCAATTTCTCCAAGTTCGATTCGAAAACCACGAACTTTGATCTGATGGTCAGATCTGCTAATATATTCTAATTTTCCATCCGTTCGCCAACGAACAATATCACCTGTACGATACATCCGCTCTCCGGCACTCCCATATGGATTGGCAATAAAGCTTAGTGCCGTTAAATCTGGCCGGTTAAAATAGCCTCGTGCGACCCCTTTTCCAGAAATATATAAATCACCACTGGTCTCGGGCGGAACCGGCTGTAAACCGGCATCTAACACAAGGACCTGCGTATTTCCAATAGGGCAACCTATAGAGGGTATACCTGTTTGCCTCGAATCGAGCATAATTGCCGTAGACCATATCGTTGTTTCCGTTGGGCCATATAGATTTGTTACATCACAACCAAGTTCATATAAAGTATTTGCTAATTTTGTTGGAAGAGCCTCTCCTCCGACAAGAACTCGTAAACCCCGCAACTTCTCCGGACAAGTAGAAACGAGTGCATGCCAATGTGAAGGAGTTGCTTGCATCATCGTAATGTTGTTTTCTTCCATAAGACGCGTTAATGTGTTGGGATCTTTGATTTTTTCTTCTTGCGCGATGACACAGACGGCTCCGCTGACGAGCGGAAGGAATAATTCCAACGCTGAAATATCAAAAGCTATCGTTGTTACTGCTAACAAACGATCCTGCTCGTCTAAAACAAATCTCTTTCGCATGGATTGCAGAAAGTTCACAAATGATTCTACGGTAACAACAACTCCCTTTGGTCTCCCTGTAGAACCCGAAGTGTAGATCATGTATGCAGGGTGCTGTGGTTTCGTCACAATTAATGGAAAATCGATATTTTCATAGACAGCCATTTGCTTCTGCAGAGCAGGATCATCCAGCAGAATTAATGAAGTAATACTGCTAGTATCCGGTAACTTCGCTTGTACAGCCTGGTGGGCAAGCATGCAAACCGGTTGCGCATCTTCGAGCATATAAGCGATTCGTTCCTTTGGATAATCAGGATCAATGGGTAAAAAAGCGGCTCCAGTTTTAAGAACCGCTAACATGGCAATAACCATGTCGGGTGAACGTGACAGTGCTAATGCCACAAATTTTTCTGGACCAATCCCTTCTTCACGAAGCATGCAGGCAAGGCGATTAGCCTTCTCGTTTAATAATGCGTAAGAAAAGGGCGTACCATTAAACCGTAAAGCCTCAGCCATTGGTATACGATTTACATGCTTTAAGAACATTTCCTGCACGGTTTGTTGTGTATACACCTGATTTGTTTGATTCCAATTACCTAACACGTTATCGTTTTCCTCCGGTAACAGCACATTCATTTCTGCAATCATGAAATCATCATCGGCAAATGCCACACGTTCAATCAGATGTAAAAATCGCTTCAGATGACATTCTAGCTCCTGTTCATTGTAAAGATCGGCATTCGCGTCAAGGTCGAATCTCATCCCTTTATCATCGCGCTGATCATAAATATTCAGCGAAAGATCATCCACTGGACCAGTGTGAAGCTTATGTGTTATCCCTTTGATTCCGCCAAAATCCAATCCATAATCAAACGGCATTAAATTAATCTGCGGACCAAATAAGCGCTGATTTTCACCTAACAACTTAAGATCACGGCGCAACGTTTCGTGTCGGTAATGCTGATGAGTACGTATTTGCTGCATTTGTTGCCGTACCTGCTGCATTAATTCTGAAAAAGGTGTTTTTGGCTGCACCTTAAGACGTAGCGGGAGCAAGGTCATCACCATCGAGGGAACTTTAACCGCAGAAGTTCCCATTCGGCACATCATCGGCAAGCTGAGCACAATATCTTCGGAACCCGTCAATCGATGCAAATAGATTGACATGGTTGCTGCAATCACCTCGTACCAATTCCCGTTATATATAGCGGCTAGCTGCTTTAATTTCACGAGTGTATCTTCCGACAAGTAACTTGTACCATGTACGATATGCCTTGATAACCGATCAGAATTACTTGCTAGGCTCACTACCTCTGGTTGATCCCTGTAGGTATTCATCCAGAATTGGCGATCAACATCGTATTTTTCTGAAACAAGGTATGCCTCATGATCATTGATCACATTTTGAAACGAATCCAATTCACTGCCGACAACGGGTTGATCGCTTACCAACGAGGTATAAATATGCGCTACACGCTGTGTAATCAAAGAAAAACCAAACGCATCCGCTGCAATATGATGAATACGCTGATACCAGAAGTATCGATCCTCTCGAACCTTAAACAGCACTTGCATAAACAAAGGATCCTGTTTTAAATTGAGCGGTTGATTTATGTCCGCTTTCATCCAAGTTACGGCAGCCTCTGGCGGGTTAGCTTCAGCTGTTACATCTAGAAAATGAAGCGGAAACTCTCTTCTTTTGCCAATGTCCTGCCATGGGCCATTTTGATTTTCTCCAAATTGAGCATGCAATGAATCTGCCTCTTGGATGGTTTGTCGCAGTGCTTTTTCAAATTCTTCCCTTTGCAAATTTCCATTTATTTCAACGTACTCCGCTGTATTATAAATAGGATTTTCCGGCTCCAACTGCTGTGCATACCAGATACCGGCTTGGGCGCCAGTCAATGACTGATGCGCCCCAAATGATCTTGGCATAAATACCATCCTTTCGTGTTTCGGCATTATACACGTTGCTTTTTACTGGCTACTAAGCTCCACCAAGCAGATAGCGTGCTCTTTTCCGCTAATTCCATAAAATTTACTTGCAAACCGGCCTGTCTCCAGGATTCTACTAAGCTCATTAGCCTAATCGAATCAAGTCCTAAGCTCATAAGATCTTCCGTTTCGGAAAACTCCTCCGCTTCTATACCCAACATGTTGGCCACTTGTTGACGCATAGAGTCAAATGTAAAACTGTCCATCTCTAAACCTTCCTCCTGCTTTTTTCCTTTTTCTTGTAACATGTGAATGACATCTTTTGTTGCGATCGTCATCCCACATCGTTTTGCTATATATTCCATCGCCATTTTATGTTCATCTAATGAAAAATCAGCTACTGCATCCGCAATAAAGAAAGGCTGCACATCATACATAAATGCATCAGCTGCTGTTAACATACATCCGATGTGTGCATAAACCCCACAAATAATTAATTGATCACGACCTTGCTCTTGTAGAATATTCAGAAAATCCGATTTTTTAAATGCACTATATCTCCATTTTGTTAGCTTAAGATCATTTACCGCTGGTTGAAGAGCATCAATAATCGCGGTCTGTGCCACATCATCTGCAAGTCCTTCCCCCCAGAAATCGGTTAGAAATGCCCGATCTGTCGGATTCTGATTTCCCGGTTGTGCTGTATAAACAACCGGAATTGCTTGTTCCTCACATTGCTGCTTCAAACATTCAATATGGTGTACCAATTCCGTTATCGGTGGCTGTTCTCGATCATAAAAATTGAGAAAATAATTTTGCATATCATGGATCAGTAAAACAGCCCGGTTCGGATCTATTTCCCACGACACTTTGTTCGAAGGTAAGTCGGATACATTTGGCATTTGATAAGATGGTATAGCTTGGATACTCATCTAAACACTTCCTTTCATTATTAAATACTTTGTAAAGTCGCTATTTTTTCAGAGATAATTTCGCGTAATGCTTTTTTACTAACCTTTCCAAATGGTGTTTGCGGGAAACTGTCAACAATCTCCACACGATCAGGAATTTTAAAAGCAGCGAGACCTTTTTCCTTTAGAAATTGTTTTATTTCTGCATCATCCAATGTCTTTTCATTAGGAATAATAAATGCACATGACCGTTCACCAAGAAATTTATCAGGCATGGACACAACGGCGACATCTAATATATAGGGATGCGCCATTAAATGATCCTCCACTTCTTCCGCTGAAATTTTTTCACCGCCACGGTTAATTTGATCTTTAGCACGACCTTCCATAACGATATAACCGTCTTTATTCACGTGAACTAAATCGCCTGTTCGATAAAAACCGTCAGTAGTAAAAGCCTTCGCATTGTGCTGTTTTGCTTTATAATATCCCCGAATCGTGTACGGTCCACGAGCTAACAGTTCCCCCGACTCGCCCGGAGCTACTTCTCGATCTTCCTCATCAACAATACGAATTTCATCGTATGGAGACATCGGTCTCCCTTGTGTATAGATTACTAGTTCATCAGGGTCTTCTAACCTGGTGTAATTTACCAGCCCTTCAGCCATCCCATATACTTGCTGTAATTTACATTGAAATGCTGGTTGTATTCGACTAGCTACCTCTGCACTAAAGTGTGCGCCCCCGACCTGGAGGACCTGAAGACTGGATAAATCATATGACCTGGTCTTGACAGCCTCTACCCAAATAATAGCTACTGGTGGAACAAGCGCTGTAATCGTTACTTGCTCCTTTTCGATTAAAGGAAATGCTTCATCCGGGCTCGGTCCCGATGAGAGAACAATCCTTGCTCCAGCATAAAGAGTGCCAAAAACTCCTGGTGAACTCAATGGAAAGTTATGCGCAATTGGTAATACTGCCAGATAAACACTCTTCTCGTTTACATCACATATTTCATTACTCCTGCGCAAACTGTAAATGTACTCATCATGAGTTCGCGGAATAAGTTTTGGTAACCCCGTACTTCCTCCTGAAAGTTGTAAAAATGCCCAGTCATCTGGGTAAACTTCGGGGGGCATATAATCGGACTCAATATATAAATCCGCTAACGACAGCCATCCTTTTGTATCATCAAGTGTAATAATATGCTTTAATGCGGGTGTATTATCTTGTACTTTTTGTGCCATTTTTAGAAAATTATAATTGGCAAGCTGTCCAGGCATAATATACGCTTTAGCTTCCGTAAACTCGCAGAAATATTGAATTTCACTGTATCGATGAGTTGGAAGTGCAAAAACAGGCAAAACCCCCAATCGAAACAAGGCAAAACAAACCTCAAAAAAAGCTATCTCATTTGGTAACTGAACAACTACTCGGTCCTCTTTCCTCAAACCTAACCGTTGAAAACCTGCAGCCAATTGATCAACCCTCTGATCTAATTCTGCATAACTCACTTGTTCCTTACCACAAATTATGGCGATGTTATTACCATATGTAGCCGCTCTGTCACGCAACATCTTTTCAAATGTCTCCCCACGCCAGCAGTCATTCTCTCTGTAAAATTCCGCTATTTCATAAGGCCAAAGTTGACATCCGTTTAACATAATCTATACCTCCCGTTTTACTTACCTTTTTGTAGCAATGGAACGACACCTCAATCTTCTATGCCCATTGCTTGTAGCATTGTTTGAAACTTTGCTGAAGTCTCATTCAATTCTTCTTCTGCTTTGGAGCCAGCAACAACGCCTGCACCAGCATATAAGCGAAGTGATCTTTCTTTCACCTCTGCACACCGTATGGTAATAATCCACTCGCCGTTTCCATTTATATCGCACCATCCAACCATTCCAGTAAAAAATTCCCGGTTAAATGGTTCAATCTCATGAATGGCATCACGGGCTACAGCGGTTGGATACCCACATATGGCTGGGGTTGGATGCAATGCAACAGCCAATTCCAAAGAGGAGGTTTCTACTTTTTTTACTCTCCCTTGTATTTCTGAAGAAAGATGCCACATGGCTTCTGTCTTAATTAATGATGGACTTTCAGGTACATCAAGGGTTTCACAAAAAGGTGTGAGAGCTTCTTTTACCATATCAACAACTACGGCATGCTCATACAAATCTTTTTCGGAATTTAGTAATTCCAATGCCCGTCTTTGGTCTTCTACTGGATCTGCACTGCGTGGACGGGACCCAGCGAGTGGATTTGCAAATAAGCGATGATCACATTTCGAAACAAGCAATTCTGGACTTGACCCAATTAACGTGCGTTTCTCCTTAGCTTTTTGCTGGTTTGCCCATCCC
This sequence comes from Lentibacillus songyuanensis, assembly GCF_039548255.1. Classification (NCBI taxonomy): domain Bacteria; kingdom Bacillati; phylum Bacillota; class Bacilli; order Caryophanales; family Bacillaceae; genus Lentibacillus; species Lentibacillus songyuanensis. The sequence continues at coordinate 50,415 of NZ_JBCLVH010000015.1, read as the reverse complement.
TTTTCCGATAAATCAACTGCAAATGTGTATCCTTGCGGGTTATGTTGTGCCAGGTTTTTAAGAAGTTGTTTGACATCAACCTTCTCTTTTGTCGTGAAATGTAAAGCTCTTGATATAACTATTTTGTCAAGATGCTCTGCTGCTATTTTCTCTAATCCCTGGTTAACGCCTTTCATATACAATTCCGGATTCGGTACAGCTTGCATATCGTAAGAATCCACTGTTAGCAATGCATTCCTTTTTTCGTCTTCCATGTACATCGGCCCTGATACATCAACTTCTTCCGGGATGATAATTTCAGCAAAACCGGTATCATCAAACGGAACTGCACCCATAGCAATCGGATATGGATCTCCAGACTTCTTTGCATGGTGAAGTGCTGATTCTACACGACTGGGTAAACGGATGAGTTGATTTTCTATCTCTTTTTCTTTCTCCACAACTGTAAATACGCCCTTTCCTATGATCGTTCGCTGAGGAGAAGCCAGAAAAAAATCACCTGCTTCATATATATCCAAAATCGATTTCTGTGTAGAAACTCGAGTTCTACCACTCATATTTTAGTTACCTCCTTTATGGCTAAATACCTAACGTGGCTCCACCATCGACAACTATATCTTGCATCGTTATATGAGATGCGCGGTCTGATACAAGGAACAATACAGCTTCGGATATTTCCAATGGTTCAGCAATTTTACCAAGCGGAATACCGACACGATATGCTGTTGGTTCACCTTCTATTGTTTCTTGTGCACCATATTCATCATTCCAAAGCTTTTTCAACATCGATGTGTCCGTAGATCCTGGTGAAATGACATTACAGCGGATATTATACTGTGCCAACTCCAATCCTAAACACTTTGTAAACATAGTTGCCGCGGCCTTAGAGGCTCCATATGCGGCCATTGTCATCCTAGGCATATGCCCAGCATTAGAACTTACAGTAACAATGGCACCACGTTTACGCGGAATCATATACTTGCTGACTGCACTTGACATATGAAAGACTCCTGATGTGTTTACTGCAAAACTAATATCCCAATCAGCTTTATCAAACGTATCGATGGAGCCCAACCGCAATACACCGGCTGCGTTTACTAATATTTCGATGGCGCCCAACTCTTTTTCTATCGCTGTAATAACCTCTTCTACAGCAGCAAAATTACTAATATCTACAGAATAGGCTGTAGCCTCGTAACCCTTATTTTGCAATCTTTTCAACGACGTTTCCAATTCCTCCCTATTCTTATCAATTGCTGCAATAACCAGACCATTTTCGGCAAGTTTTTCACAGATAACCTGTCCGATTCCTCCCGAGGCTCCGGTCACAACGGCAACTTTAAAATTAGCTTTTCTCACTTTCATCGATCATTCCTTCCATGAGTTGGTTTACTTCATTTAATTGAGAATGATTTTCATTATCAATTATTGCCACTTATGTTAAATGGTTTACTTAGAAAAATCAAGCTCTTTTTATCATTCAGTAGATTTGTCCTATATATTAAGGGGTCTTATCGCCCGTAATGGAGGGATAAATTTAGTCAGTAAATCAATTTAATTGAGAATGATTATCATTCTTGGATGGCTATATAATATGTGCTGAACATAGAAAAATCAAGCAATTATCACATGCTTTTGATTAGTTGATCTTCTGTGCCTATATTGAAAATGATGCTTATTTCCTAACATAGACACGAATTCTCTGTCACAAAGTGAAACTTCATTCAGTGGGGGCTTACTGCCTGTTAAGGAGGGGTAAAAATTTATAATTTCCTAGACGATTAAAAAACCATAAGTGTGTTGATAATCATATCATACACACCTATGGTTCTTTTTAAATTATATAATGGAGTAATGCATCGCTTTTTCAATGTATAATTTATGCGTAAAAAAGCAATGCATACAACAGCTTTACAACTGTTCCACCATTGTCATTACTAATCGTGCAGCATTTTGAGCTGCTTTCTCCAAAAATGCGTCAAAAGACACGGATGACTCTTTTCCGGCAATATCAGATAAAGCCCGTGTAATGACAAATGGTTTCGCATATTGGTGACACACTTGGGCGATTGCCGCCGCTTCCATTTCCGCAGCAAGCATCGTTGGAAATTTTTCATTCACGAACTGAACACGTTCTGGAGAAGCCATGAAGGAATCCCCAGTCGCGATAATCCCGGTTTTGGCAGGTATTTGCAGATCCTCCATCGCTTTGACAGCAAGTTCAATCAACGCAGTGTCAGCCGCATACATAGCCGGCATACCTGGCACTTGTCCATAAGCATAATCGAAAACTGTTGCATCGACATCATGATGAACGACCTGTGTAGAAATTACCACATCGCCAACTTCCAGCTCTTTGGCAAAACCTCCGGCAGAACCTGTGTTGATCACATGTGATGGAGCAAACCGTTCATGCATGATCGTTGTAGCCATTGCAGCATTTACCTTACCAATCCCCGACTTTAATAGAACAATATCCTTATTTCTTAATTGTCCTTGCACAAACAAGCAATTAGCAATTTCAATTTCCTGCTTGTTAGACATATTATCTTTTAAATTAGCAATTTCTTCATCCATTGCCCCAATGATTCCAATTGTCACGACTTTCACTCTCCTGCTTATTCAAATCGATGTTTCTGATCATTTTCTTTTAAGACTTCGATCTTTTTCGGCTGCCATCCTTGCTCGTCAACCCAGCTTAAATACACCCGATATGCCTGGTTTTCATCTTTACCGGATACAGTTGCAACGACTTGTTGATCACCATCACGCTCCAGCCACCATGCTGTCATATTCCCTTCATCCAAATCTGTCGCAACACTTGCAGCCTTTTCCATTTCTTTTCGATCCTGCGCTCCTTCATCAAAATTCATAGTATGCGGTCCTTGTTGCTCGGTACCAATTGGTTTCCAATCTCCCACATATGCTTCTTTTACATTGTCATCGTCAGGACTTTCAACTTTTTTCTTGTTTACTCCGTCATGATCTTCAGATTCATCATCACTCTCTTCCTGGTCATCTGCTTGATCTTCGTCTTTTTCTTCTTGATCATCGGCTTCAGAGGTATCATCAACTTCTTTAGTTTGTTGATCGGTTGCTTGTTGTTGATTATCTACTGTTTCTGTTTTATCATTACCACTAAAAATAAATGTTCCGATTAACAGCACGATTAAGATTGCCCCAACAACAAGCATGATAGATAGCAATTTTGTATTTTTACGCCGTTTTTCGAATTTGTCAACACGTGAATTATTATTGTTGTCCAACACATACCCTCCCATACCTGAGCCTTTATCGTATAATTTTTATTTTATCATATTTCAGTAGTACTTATATCGAACAAAAGTATATACTTGTACAAAACATAATGTTGTTAAACTGTAAAATAAGACGCGTTATATGTAAAAATAAACAAAAAGCGGGAACCCCCGCTTTTGCATCCTACCACTATTCAACGTTTACAATTTTAACCTGCATGTCACCACCTGGTGTTGCGGCACTAACTTCTTCACCTATTTTATGTCCCAGTAAGCTTTTAGCGATCGGAGAATCATTGGAAATCTTCCCTTCAAATGGATCTGCTTCAGCACTACCAACAATTTGGTATGTTTCTTCGTCACCATCTGGAAGTTCGATAAACGTAACAGATTTTCCCAAGGCAACAATGTTAGGATCCTGATTATCATTTTCAATGATGACAGCGTTACGAATCATCTTTTCAACTTGAGTAATCCGGGATTCTACAAATGCTTGTTCATCTTTCGCAGCATCGTATTCGGAGTTCTCCGATAAGTCACCAAATCCTCGTGCGACTTTTATTCGTTCAACAACTTCTTGACGTCGATCTGTTTTTAAATAATGCAATTCCTCTTCTAATTTTTCTTTCCCCTCTTGTGTCATGTAATAACTTTTCTCTGTAGCCATTTAAAACACTCCTTTTTTCTTCTGCAGCGGATGATCGCCAAATTCATCATATAAGACGTTTCTAGGTGAACACGAATCATTCTATAGTTACTATGTCAAGCTAAAAATTAATGTACTATTCCATACTATGGCAGATTTATCTTAAATTTTCAATCCTTTTCCTTTAATTGCTTGTGCGGTTTTTGGATAGAATGGTTTCAATTTTTGTAGCCATGATGTCAATTGCGACATGATTTTGTCCGCCTTCAGGGATGATGATATCAGCATATCGTTTCGTTGGTTCAACAAATTGCAGGTGCATAGGCCGTACATTATTAATGTATTGATCAATAACCGAATCAAGGGTTCTACCCCGCTCTTTAATATCTCGCATTAGCCGGCGTACCATCCTCAGATCTGCATCTGTATCCACAAAGACTTTGATATCCATTAAATCAACCAGCCGTGGATCCTCCAAAATCAGTATTCCTTCCAAGATAATGACTTCCTTTGGTTCAACAGGAATAACCTCGTTTGACCGATTGTGAACTTTATAATCATATACTGGTTTCTCGATTGGTTTATGATTCATTAAATCATGGATATGCTCAATTAATAAGTCGTTATCAAACGCCAGCGGATGATCATAATTTGTCTTCAACCGCTCCTCAAAAGGTAAATGGCTTTGGTCTTTATAATAATAATCCTGTTCAACGACGAGGATCGTTTTATCAGAAAAGCGTTGTGTAATGGAACGGGTTACTGTCGTTTTCCCGCTACCGCTCCCTCCTGCAACGCCGATTACAACTGGTCTTTCTTGCATGAGCTGGCATGCTCCCTTCTGAATTTTTTAATACTCATAGCGACACCATCACCAATCGGGATAATCGATGTATGATAATCGGGGTGGTCGATTAACCACTCATTATAGCTTCGTATTTTCCCACCCAGCTTCTGGAAGCGTGGGTGCTGCTTTTTTTGATCACTCACATACCCTTTAAATAATACATTATCCGTGATAATTACTCCACTATTTGCAACAGCTGGACTATATAAGGTAAAAAACTTCTGGTATTGTCCCTTTGCTGCATCAATCAGCACCATATTAAATGGGCCTTTAGCCAATACATCTGGAACAATATCCAACGCATCTCCCAACATGATATCGATTTGTTCCTGCTTTTGCTGAGCGTTAATATTTCGAACAGCCTGCTGGTAGCGCTGCTCGTCACGTTCTAAGGTCACAATCGTTGCCTTTGGATAAGCCTCCAGCATTCGTAACGCGGAATAACCAATTGCTGTTCCCAATTCCAGAATTCGCTTCGGCTGTTGCAGACGGATCAGTTGCATGATAAACTGCATGCTTACCGGATCCATAATGGGAACACGATCCTTTTGGGCCTGTGCTTCTAGTTCTTGCACCCATTCGCTCTGTATTGGTAATAAATTTGTTAAATAGCTTGTCAAGCTTTCATCCATTTATTTAGCCTCATTTCAAACGTAAAAAGCGGGAAATGGGTCTATTCACCCATTTCCACCGCATCAGTTAAATTAATTAAATGCCTCTTGGCCTACTGTATATATTTCTCTTTCATTTTTACATGTTCTTCATGTGTTTTTGCATAATGGATGTGCCCCTTGCCATCATGTAAAAAGTATTTATAATCCGTATCTTCCGGATGCAGTGTAGCGGTTAATGAGCTTTCTGCAAAATTGGAAATGGGACCAATTGGCAATGTATCTACATAATACGTATTATACGGAGATTTCACTTTGAGATCCTTTAATAAAACCTTATCCTTATGCTTGCCCAATGCGTATAAAACAGTGGGATCTGTTTGCAGTGGTATTCCTGCTTCAAGGCGATTATAAAACACCCCAGCAATTTTTTTACGCTGGTCTTCTGAGCTCGCTTCATTTTCAATTAAGGAAGCCATCGTAAATGCTTTATGAATAGTGAGATCCTGCTCGGAAATCTCATCCAAATAAGGAGTGACAACCTTCACCGTTTTCTTGAGCATTTTTTGCACGATTGCGTCAGCGCTTGGATCTTCATCATAAAACTTATATGTGGCTGCAAACAAATAACCTTCCAGCGGTGCTTTGATATCATTATCAAGGATTTCATCAGACAACACATCTGGATATTGTTTGATCAATTTTTTAACATATTTAGGATCGTTTACTTGATCCAAAAATTCTTTTTTGGATATTGGCAGTTTCTTTGCATAAATCTGCGCAATCTGCTCCATGTTCTTCCCCTCAGGAATCGTAATCGTATAATTCGCCTCTTTTATCTCTCCATTTTTTAGGGACTCAATAATCTTATTCAATGTCATGGATGGTGAAAACGTATAGTCTCCAGCTTGAAAATCCGCCTCATTTTTAAACTTTATGTAAAAACGAAAGACTCGAGAATCCTTAACAATGCCTTTGTCTTCAAGAATGGAAGCAATGTCCGACGTAGAAGAGCCCATTGGTATGTTCACATTAACTTCTTTTTTACTTTCTGGATTAACTGGTTTTAATGCTGATTTAACATACATGTATCCTGATATCCCGCCAACGAGAAGAATAAGTACAATGGCAATGATGATTGTTGCTACGATTTTTCGAACTGTCCTGGCTTCTTCACTGACTACGGTCAGCTTGTCCTTATCCGTATCTCTATTTGTCTTCTTAAACATTCAGAATCCCCCTTTCCCATCCGGTATATTATACTAAAAAAAAAGTAAATATGCCATGATTCGCTAAAAAAAGCAAAAAACAGCAGGGGTGGGTACGCTTAAATTATTTTCATCCATGTAAAAGAGGGAGGCGTTTAACATATCCACAAAGAAATCTTAGCATCCACCTCGTCATCTCATAGTTGATATAAAATGCGACGTAGTGACAATTCCTACATGACACCTTGTTCATTCTACTGGAAGATGAGGAATGAGTGACCGAATGCGGGGAAAAACTCTGGTTTGGTCACTCATCGACCGAAATCGGGGTCTGCCTTTCGCTCACTCGGACTAGTGCAGCTGCTTCCGGATAACCCGTTTAGAACCATTGATATTTGCAAATTCTGTACCAGCGAAGGGAAAATACGGAGACGCCTGTGGAAAAGCGAAGACGCAAAGACCCCAAAGTGCCTCACAAGCAAGGATGGAAGGCTAAGTACGCGACGTCTTGTCGCAACGCCTTCATGACCAACATCGTGTTGGCCCGAGGCTTAGCGCGAGCCCACTAAAAAGCCTAGTGTTTTCGCAAGGAACCAAACATGATTTCAATTTACGTCACAATCTATAGAAATAACGTCACACTATACAAAGAAAGCTGATGTCACATTTCGACATCAGCCCGCATGCTTAATTACGATTGTTCATCTTCTTCGTCTGCTAAGGTATTTAACATTTCTTCCACCATATCCCATTCTTCATCGGATTCAATTGGGAATAGCTGTAAATCGTCATCAGCATCTTTTTCTTCATAGCGAAACGCATACACTTCTACTTCATCATCATCTTTTTGTTCTACAGGGACAACCGCAATGTACGATTGATTCGTTTCATCCACATCAAAGGTAAATAATACCTCAAAAAGATGTTCTTCTCCATTTTCATCGGGAATGATGATCCGTTCCTTTTCTTCTAGTGCCATGTCCTCACTCCTTAATTCTTTTGATCAAGATATCCTTGCAAAATCATCACAGCGGCCATTTTATCAATTACTTTTTTTCGTTTCTTGCGGCTAACATCCGCTTCCAGCAACACACGCTCAGCAGCAACGGTCGTCAATCGCTCATCCCAGAGCACAGTGGGCAGTTGATGAACGGCCTCGACGTGTTCTGCATACCGCTGGGAAGCTTCTCCGCGCTCACCAATCGTCCCATTCATGTTTTTTGGCATGCCAATTACCGCCTTATTCACTTCGTGTTGGGCGATAATCTCACTTAACGCCGCATCTGCAGAGGTAATGTCATGTTCATCCCAATGAATCGTCGTTAGTCCTTGTGCCGTCCAGCCTAACGCATCACTCACAGCAATACCAATCGTTTTTGATCCAACGTCCAAGCCGATTGTTTTCATTTATTCTGCCTCTTGCTGTTGTTCTAAATAAAATTGCACTAACGCTTCAATTACTTCATCCCGTTCCACTTTCCGGATCAGATTTCGTGCATCATTATATCTTGGAATGTATGCAGGATCACCTGATAATAAATAGCCTACTATTTGATTGATTGGATTATACCCTTTTTCTTTTAGCGCTCCATGAACCGTTAGCAAAATCTCCTTGATATCCTGATCAAATGGTTCCTCTGAAAAATTAAACTTCATCGTTTTATCGATCGAGCTCATTGTGACACCTCATTTACGTTTTTGCTTTGTTATCATTCTAACACGTTTGGCGCGAATATTATACTTTTTGAAATAGAATACCAAATCTACCTCTTCTATCAGCAAGAACTTTTTATCATTTATGGGTGTTTACGTACATCTGTCAGACATTTTCGGTAATATAATTTTCCGCTTGTTGTAATGCTTCGGATATTTTTTGCGGGTCTTTTCCACCTGCCTGTGCCATGTCAGGTCGTCCGCCACCGCCACCGCCACAAGCTTCGGCAGCTTGCTTAATGAGTTTTCCGGCATGTAGTCCTGTTTCCACAAGATCCTTGGAGATTCCTGCAGCTAATTGTACCTTTTGGTTATTTTCTGCTGCTAGCAGAATGACTCCTGTTCCAAGCTTTTGTTTTAGTTCATCAACCATATTGCGAAGCTGGTTCATATCTTTTACGTTAACTTTTTGTGCAAGCAACGGAACTCCGGCAATCTTTTGTGTTTTATCCAGGATTGATGTTGCTTCCAGATTGGATAATTTCGAACTGAGTGATGTGTTTTCTTTTTGTACATCTTTGATTTCCTTAAACAGCCCGTCAATTCGTTCCGGTATGTTTTCATCCGTTGTTTTTAGCAGCTGTGCCGCGTGATGAAGCACGGTTAGTTTCTGCTTGAAGAAGGAATATGCTTGCTTTGATGTAATCGCCTCAATCCGGCGCGTACCAGCACCAATTCCAGTTTCAGCAGCAATTTTAAAAATACCAATTTCTGCCGTATTTTGCACATGGCAGCCACCACAAAGTTCAATGCTATAGTCCCCAGCCTGGACGACACGAACAATGTCGCCATATTTTTCGCCAAATAGTGCCATCGCCCCAAGTTCTTTTGCTTCATCAATTTTCATGGTGTCAATGACAACCGGAATGGATTCCCAAATTTTTTCGTTCACGATTTGTTCTATTTGTTGTAACTCATCATCACTTATAGCCCCAAAATGGGAGAAGTCAAACCGCAGTCGTTCCGGAGTTACTAATGATCCCGCCTGATTCACGTGATTTCCCAGTACATCTTTTAACGCTTGATGCAATAAATGGGTGGCCGTATGATTCTTGATAATCATGGCGCGGAATTCGTTATCAACGACTGCCTTGACCTGATCACCTTTGTGTATTTGACCATCCTTTACCACACCATAATGCAAGTGCTGACCTTTAGGAGCCTTTTGGACATTTTCCACATAAACAGAGGCATGCTCTGTATAAATCCAGCCCTTGTCCGCTATTTGACCACCACTTTCCGCATAAAATGGTGACTCCTGCAGGAACAAAGCAATCTCATCACCGGCTTTTGCATTCTCCGTTTGTTCTTTTCCGTGAATAATAAGCTCAATCGTAGTTCCCGTTTCCAACACTTCATAACCAACAAATTCACTCTTAACATCCACTTGGCTCAGCATATCATCCTGGACATGCATCGAGTCCACTTTTTGTCTCGCGTTACGGGCACGTTCCCGCTGTGCCTGCATTTCTTCAGCAAAGCCAGCTTCATCAATTGTGAACCCTTCTTCAGCTACGTACTCTTCGGTCAGTTCTTTGGGGAATCCATACGTATCGTATAAACGAAACACTTCCCTGCCAGGAAACACCGTGCTGCCATTTTCTTTTTCTTTTTTGATAATGGAAGTTAAAATTTCCAGACCTTCATTTAATGTTTCGTGGAAGCGTTCTTCTTCCGTTTTGATTACTGTCTCAATATGTTCCTTTTGATTCAATACTTCCGGGTAAAAACCATGCATAATTTGACCAACAGTAGGCACCAGTTTGTACATAAATGGCTTTTCAATTCCTAGCTTTTTGGCAAACCGGACAGCACGCCGGAGTAAGCGTCGTAATACATAGCCCCTTCCTTCATTGGATGGCAATGCATTGTCTCCAATCGCAAATGCGACCGTTCGAATATGGTCAGCAATAACTTTATAGGCCGTATCTTCAGCTAAGCCTTTCCCATATTTAACTGTGGCCATTTCTTCAATCTTGCTTATAATCGGCAAAAACAGATCGGTTTCAAAGTTGGTCGGGGCATCCTGAATAACAGAAACCATCCGCTCCAGTCCCATGCCAGTATCAATATTCTTTTTTGGCAATGGTGTATAGGTGTCATCTGGATTATGATTAAACTGGGAGAACACTAAATTCCAAATCTCTAAGTAACGTTCATTTTCCCCACCGGGATATAATTCAGGATCATTAGGATCATTTCCATACTTCTCACCACGGTCATAGAAAATCTCCGTATTTGGTCCACTTGGTCCTTCTCCAATATCCCAGAAATTTTCCTCCAGCCGAATAATCCGTTCTTTCGGAAGTTTTATGTCATGAAGCCAAATATCATATGCTTCATCATCTTCCGGGTGGACAGTAACAGACAGGAGTTCGGGATTGAATCCGATCCATTTCTCATCCGTTAGAAATTCCCATGCCCATTCGATAGCTTCTTTCTTAAAGTAATCGCCAATCGAAAAATTCCCCAGCATTTCAAAAAATGTATGATGTCTCGCCGTAAAGCCAACATTTTCAATGTCATTTGTTCGAATTGCCTTTTGGGCATTGACGATTCTTGGGTTATCCGGTATCACACTGCCATCAAAGTATTTCTTTAATGTTGCCACCCCACTGTTAATCCAAAGCAGGGTTGGATCATTTTTTGGTACTAATGAAGCGCTTGGCTCCACCCGGTGACCTTTTTCTTGAAAAAAGTCCAAAAACATTTGCCGAACTTGCGCAGAAGTTAACTGTTTCATCGAACTGCCTCCATTTAATGTATGTAGTCTGGCCTTTGGCGAGTACATTACCAAACTCGCTTTCGCCAATTAAAAAAATCCCCTCTCTGCACTATGCAGGGACGAGATGCTCGCGGTACCACCCTTTTTATAAATGAATCTTCTTTTCCATTTATCACTTGTCACGATAACGGTGTGGGTACCGACGGGGTTTTCCCGCACTCCAGTTTAGCTTCCATGAGCGTTGTCTAAGGATTCCTCACAGCAAGCGGCATCCCTCTCTTATAGACAAGATAATCATGTACTTGGAACTTTCAAACGCGTTAACTATATATTACTTATGTAGCGTTATTATAGAAAACAATTAGCAAAATGTCAATGCGGGAGTGTGTCCTTATCTCTTAGTGCCCGAATGGCCATCACATGTGAGACAATGACCTTGATAATTGTCAGTATCGGCACCGCGACGATCATGCCAATCACTCCGCCGAGTTCACCACCTAACAGCAGGGCAAAAATAATCGCAATCGGATGAACAGCCACACTCTTTCCAACGATATAGGGTGACAGTAAATTACTTTCAATCAGTTGAATGACAAAAATAGCGATTAACACAAAAATAATTAGTTTTGTCGACATCGTTAATGTAATAGCAACAACTGGTACGGCCCCGATTATCGGTCCAAAATATGGAATAATATTCGTTACCCCCATAATAATGGCCAACAACAACGCATATTTAACATGAAGCAGCTGAAACGCAATCAGCGAGGCCAGACTGACAAATGCGCATACAAGTAATTGTCCGCGGATATAATCCCCCAAACTCTTATCAATGGCATGGCATAATTTACTGCTATCTCGGTGATATTTTACTGGTATCCACTTTTTCACATAGCCTTTCAACTTTGTAAAATCTTTTAAAAAATAAAATACCAGAACAGGGATTACTGTCAGAAAAACGATCATATCATAAACTTTGGTAAACCCGGCAACGACCTTCCCCACCAAATTTTCCACCTTTGTTTCCGCTCCGGCAATCAACTGGTCCATCTTATCATGAACGATTTCCGGCAAAAACGAGGTATATTCATAAAGTTGGTATACTAAATCCTGATACATACGTATAAGCTGCGGCAGCTGTTCATCCAGATCATTCAATTCATGGATCATTGCTGGATATACACGATAAATACCATATCCGCAAGCCCCAAAAAACAATAGGTAAATCATCAGGATAGCCAGTCCCTTTGGCACATGATAGCTATGTATTTTCTTGATAATCGGGTAGAGTAGATAGGCGATAAAACCGGAAATAATAAACGGTGCAAACAAATGCCAAAGAAAAGCAAGAATAACACGATAGATGGGAAACAGCTTGACAAGCAAGAAAACAAATAAAAGTACAAAAATACCGGTAATAATCCAATATAGGAAAGGAAGCGGTGACTTTGGTTTAAACATATGTCATGCCTCTCATCTTTTCGATTGATGGAAGATACACAAGCACTACCACTGTATTTTCCTTTCCTCTTCCGTAAATAAATCGTTGAGCGAACTGAGCGAGCCATCCACTTCAATCTGATGCACGGTAAGTTCATTATTGCTGTTAATCGAAAGTTCAATAAAACAATTCCAGCAATAATACTGCTGTGAACCGATTTTCCCAATATCTTTTCCTCTGCAATTCGGGCACTGCAACATCCTCATGCTCCTTTACGAACAAACGCGATTGCACCCGTATAGAACCAAGATTCATCTGACGTGGGCCTGCTAAGCAAATCCCTAAAAACGGAATCTAGTAATGGGTACTGCAGGAATGGATCATCATGAAGATCCATCCTTAACGCTACGTTCCAAAATATCGATTATTACTGTAGCGTAACCGCGAATCCGCAAAAATATACCCTGAATCACATAAAATCGTAAGGAGTAATTTCTATTTCTTCGTTATTAGCGTCTTGCTCATCTGGCTTCGGCAATCGTTCGTGCATCCGTTCCTGGAGGGTAGTATACCTAATATTCGTATCAATTGTTCGTATCCCGCGAAGAAAGGCATCTGACTGACCGCAAATAATTAGGGACTGTTTACTTCTGGTAACCGCAGTATACAACAGATTTTTCCGCAGCATCCGATTGTATGCGGACACGACAGGTAAAATGACAATGGGAAATTCGCTTCCCTGTGATTTATGAATCGAAATGCAATAGGCATGCATCAGATTCACATAATCCTTTCGTTCGTAAACAACCTCTCGCGTATCAAAGGCGATCACTAATTGTTCCACTTGATCGGTATTTTCATCCTCTGTGAAAATAGCTACCACTTCTCCAATATCACCATTAAACACATGATCCTCGGGTTGATTAACCAATTGAATCACCTTATCTCCAACCCGAAATATTGCATCCTGGGTCTTTACTTCCCTTTTTTGATTCGTCTTTGGATTAATGACTTGCTGCAGGTGTTTGTTAATCATCGTGATACCCGCTTGCGTGCGGTACATGGGAGCAAGCACCTGGATATCTTTTACATCGAGCCCTTTTTCACGTGCCTTTTGATAGATGGTTTCAATGCAATAAACAACTTGTAATTCATTACATGAAATAAAACTGAAATCCTTTGCTTGCTGTAACGATTCATTGCTACATGTATCATGCTTGATCTGGTGTGCCAACTGAATAATCTTTGAGCCTTCTTTCTGACGGTAGACCTCATTCAAACTGACAAACGGAATCAACGCACTTGCAAGTAAGTCACCCAACACCTGACCAGGCCCCACTGATGGCAGCTGGTCTTCATCTCCTACCAGTAGAACCTGCATATCATCTGGAATGGCTTTAAACAAATGATTGGCCAGCCAAATGTCAACCATGGAAAATTCATCAATAATGATAAACTTCCCTTCTAATGGCTCTTGCTGGTCTTTTTCAAATGCATGGTCCCCATCCCAGCCAAGCAAACGGTGAATCGTCATTGCTGGAAGTCCGGTAGACTCATGTAAACGTTTTGCTGCTCGGCCTGTTGGCGCCGTCAAGATAAATGGAAAATCAGATTGATGATCATAATCCTTGGGGTTCAGTGATAAATCGTGGATTTCGGCATATGCTTTTAATATTCCTTTGACAACAGTTGTCTTCCCAGTACCCGGTCCCCCAGTTACAATCATTATCTTGGAGTCAAGTGATTGATGGATTGCCTGAAACTGTTCTTTTCCATAGCTTAATATTTCTTCATCTTCAATCGCACCAATAATTTTCATTAATTCGGCTAACGATGTTTGCTGTTCAACAGGTTTTTCAACTAATCGCTTCAAATGGGAGACAAAACCATCTTCGGCATAATATAGCGATGGTAAATAAACATTTCCATTATACAAAATAAGTTTTTTCTCCTTGTTCAGTTCCTCCAAACGTTCCATGATCGTTTCCTCTGTTAACGGGGAACCTGGATGATGGAGTAACTGGATAACCTGCTTCATACATTCCGAAAGCGGCAGAAAAACATGGCCATCTGGCACACTTTTTTCCAGTATATAGATACAGCCAGCCCCTATCCGATTGGGATGGGTCAGCGAAAGGCCATTTTGCCGGGCAATTTCATCTGCTTTTTGAAATCCAAATCCTTCCACATCGAAGACATATTGATAGGGATCAGCATGCAGCTGATTGACCGCTTCTTCCTGATATACTTGATAGATTTTCTGAGCCAGTTTCAACCCAACACCAAATGTTGCTAATTGAACAACGACATGTTCAAAGCCTTCATTTTCTTGTAAATTTTTAACAAGCGATTCCCGGTTCTCTTTCTTAAGTCCTGGGATCTCGTCCAGCACCGATGGATTCGTTAAAATCGTTGAAATTGCGGTTTCACCTAAATGATCAACAATACGATTCGCACTTTTTTTCCCAATGCCATGAAATAAACTACTAGATAAATAAGCAACTAAGCCATCTTTTGTACTGGGTGTGACGGTTTGATAGGAGTTCACTTGATATTGCAGCCCAAATTTGACATGGCGCTCAAATTGTCCGTAAAAGCAGTATGTCTTTCCTGTGATCAAGTTAGCAAAATATCCTTTCGCCACGACATCTTTTTCGCGATAATCCTCATTCGTGTCGCGAACTTTTATCTTGGCAATGGAAAAATGTTCTGCCTCATTATGGAAAATGGTATATAACAGTTCACCCGTTATATACCCTCTCGTGTATTCATTGCTATTGGTGTTGGTGCTGGTTTCATTTGTCATCACAACTACCTCGCGATCTTACCCTTCATTATGCTTCATTAGCTCATCCACTTTTTTCTTTCCATTGGCAGCCAATAGATGATCCGGCTGTATTCGCAGTGCTTCATTAAAATGTGTTTGGGCGTTTTTAGGTTTATCATCATACAAATCGATAATCCCAAGATTATAATGGGCATCACTGTGTTCTGGATTATGTGATAACACTCGTTTAAAAACAGGCTCCGCTTCTGTAATATGATCACTTTGCGCTAACGCCAGTCCATATTGAAACAATAACTCATCATCATCTGGATCCAGTTCCGTTGCTCGGAGTAAATATGGCAATGCCAGCTTAAACTGCTCGCACTTTTGCAATGTTAATCCAAGCATATAATACACATCGGCAACTTCCGCACCTAGTTCAATTGCTTTTTGAAAGTTCTCCTGGGCTTTATTATAGATCGATTGTTCAAAGTATAAATTTCCCAAACCATAATAAGCCGTTGCGGCATATTTATCCAGAGAAATCGCCTTTTCAAAAAATCGTTGCGCCCTTGTTAAATCATTGATGTGCATTAATAAATTCCCAAAATTCGTATAGCCTACCGGATCATGGGGATGTTCTTCAATGAATGCATGAAAAAGTTTTGCTGAAGTTTCATAGTCTCCCTCTTGCATTGATGCAATTGCTTGCTGATTTTTATCCAACATGTAACACCCTTTTTATCGAAAGATAGAGTCTTTCTTGTCAGCTAGACTCGTTCGTTTACCCGACATAATCGAGATACTGTTCGCCTTTGATAATTTCATCAATCGTTCCACCGCCGAGGCATACGTCGCCACGATAAAAAACAACGGATTGTCCAGGGGTGATCGCACGTTCTTGTTTGTCAAACATCACCTTAACATCTCCATTGTCCAATGGATAGACTGTTACCCTACTATCCTGCTGACGATAACGGAACTTAGCTGTACATGTAAATGGTGCAGCTAAATCAACCGGATTGATCCAGTTTACATCTGAAGCGATTAACCCGTCGGAATACAGTGCGTCATTCGTAAAGCCTTGTTCCACGTACAGTACATTGTCTTCAAGGTTCTTTCCAACGACAAACCATGGATCACCCGCGCCACCAATACCAAGTCCCTGCCGTTGACCAAGCGTGTAATACATCAAACCTTCATGCATTCCCTTCACCACCCCGGATAATGTTTGCATCTCTCCCGGTTGTGCAGGCAAATATTCACTTAAAAATTCTTTGAAATTGCGCTCACCGATAAAGCAGATACCTGTACTATCTTTTTTCGTGGCGGTTGCTAAGTTGTGCTGTTTAGCAATTTCACGCACCTCTGTTTTTGGTAACGCCCCAAGTGGGAACATGACCTTTGCCAGTACATCTTCGGTTAATTGATTCAAAAAATACGTCTGATCTTTATTCGAATCCACACCGCGCAGCATTTGATAGTGCCCATCCTGATAACGCACTTGTGCATAGTGTCCTGTTGCTACATAGTCAGCTCCAAGGGACAAGGCATGGTTCAAAAAGGCTTTAAACTTAATTTCTTTATTGCATATCACATCCGGATTTGGGGTTCTCCCTGCTTGGTATTCATCCAGAAAATACGTAAACACTTTATCCCAATATTGCTTTTCAAAGTTGACTGCGTAATACGGGATGCCGATTTGATTACATACCCTCACAACATCATCAAAATCTTCGGTTGCCGTACATACGCCGAAGTCATCCGTATCATCCCAATTTTTCATGAAGATGCCGACCACATCATAGCCTTGCTCTTTAAGAAGCAGTGCTGTAACGGAAGAATCCACCCCTCCACTCATTCCAACAACAACCCGGGTATCTTCCTTTTTCTTCATGTTGTTCCCTACCTTTCGTCTGCCGTTAATCGTTTTACTATTTTCGCTACACGCTTGGCGGCGGTTTTCACATTTTCCATTGTGTTGGCCGCACCAAAACTGAAACGAATCGAGTTCGTTGTTCGTTCATCATCCGCTCCATAAAGGGCTGATAGAACGTGTGATGGTTCCACTGATCCTGCTGTACATGCACTGCCACTTGATGCAGCAATTCCATCAAGATCGAAATTTGTTAACAATGCTTCCACATTCGTACCGGGGAAACTAATGTTGACAATTGTTGGTAACGCAGAGTCCAAATCACCATTGATGTGCATCGTGATTCCTTCCTCGTCAAGCGTGTGGAGAAATAATTCTCTATACTGCTTGTACCGCTCATACCGATCCTGACGAGCGGCAATACTCAACTCTACTGCTTTTTGCAACCCTACTGCTCCAACAACATTCTCCGTGCCTGCCCGACGCTTTCGTTCCTGTTCTCCACCAAATTGCAGGCGGTTGAGAATAACACCGTTTCGCACATACAAAAAACCAATCCCTTTTGGCCCATTCAACTTATGCGCGGAAACAGACAGCAAATCGATACCCAGTTCATTTACAGATAGTTCCAATAATCCATATGCCTGCACCGCATCAGTATGGAAATATGCCTGATGGTTCTGAAGTAACGCACCAACTTCCGCTATCGGCTGAATGATGCCCGTTTCATTGTTAACCGTCATGATGGAAACAAGGATCGTATCCTCTGTAAGTGCCTGTTCCAAATCCTTTAGGGAAACTTTTCCATCCGGATAAATAGGTAAATATGTTACCCGAAAGCCATTTTGTTCTAAGTTTTCTAACGTGTGCAATGTAGCATGGTGTTCCTGGGCAGTGGTAATGATATGATTGCCTTTTTCCCGATTCGCCAAAGCCGTACCAATAATTGCCAGGTTATCGGATTCTGTTCCACCGCTGGTAAAGATGATTTCCTTTTCCTCTGCACCAATGCTTTCAGCCAAGACATGTCTAGCCTCGTCCAAGTAATGTCTTGCTTTACGACCAAACGAATGGACACTTGACGCATTACCAAATACTTCTCCATAGATCGGATACATGGCATCCAGTACCTCTTTGGCTACCGGTGTTGTTGCCGCATGGTCCAAATAAATTACTTCCATTTTACCTTTCCTTCCTGATTGTATGGACTATTAAATATAGAACATATATGAATCTTGTTGCTGATCATGTTCATGATTTTTTAAATCTTCCAATGTCGTCGTGTCTAGCACATCCTTAACGGCATCTCTGACCCTTAACCATAATGCTTGTTGTGCTGGTTCTTCATTCTCGATACCTTCCACCAGCGTGATCGGTCCTTCTAACACGCGAATGACATCGCCAGCGGTTATTTCTTTTGACTGTTTCGCTAAAATATACCCGCCATATGCGCCCCGGATACTCTTGACCAGCCCAGCATTGCGCAGTGGCGAGGCGAGTTGCTCTAAATAATGTTCAGATAATTGCTTCTCCCGGGCGATTTGCTTTAACGATATCGGACCCTCTCCAACGCATCTCGCAAGTTCAATCATGATCGTCAAACCATATCGGCCTTTAGTAGATATTTTCATTTCAAACACCTCAATAATCTTCATTAACATTCTGGTATTGTCTGTCAAAAGCTGTGTATCACAACAGCTTCAATCATCAACCATTCTCTTATGTGCTATTATAGCACGGATGGTTGTTCCTTGCATTTTTACAAATCGGCAATTAGGCTTAATATGAAGTATTCCACGGATACCATCTTAACCATTCTCTTTATTAGTAAAGCAATATTATATTATATAAAAAGGAAGATTCAAATGAAACAAAAACCACTTGCATATCGGATGCGTCCGACACATATCCAGGAAATAATTGGACAAGAACACTTAGTTGGCGAGGGGAAAATCCTTCGCCGAATGATCGATGCCGAGCGGCTTGCCTCCATGATTTTATTTGGACCACCAGGAACAGGAAAAACATCAATGGCCTATGCCTTAGCCAAAACACTCGGGATCAAGGTAAAAATGCTCAATGCAGTAGTAGATAAAAAGAAAGATATGGAAATTGTTGTGGAAGAGGCAAAAATGACAGGACAGGTCGTGTTGATTCTTGACGAGGTTCACCGTTTGGATAAGGCAAAACAGGATTTTCTTTTGCCGCATGTAGAAAGTAACCTAATAACCCTCATCGGCTGCACCACCAGTAATCCATATCACTCTATTAATCCAGCGATTCGCAGCAGATGCCACCTGTTTGAGTTACATGGGTTAAGCAATGAAAATATAAAAACTGCCATCAAGCGAGCGCTGACCGATACAAACAATGGATTGGGTGACCAGGATGTTGACATAACGAATGATGCCCTTTCCCATATGGCCTTCGCAGCTAATGGCGACATGCGGTCAGCTTTAAACGGACTGGAATTAGCTGTCGCATCAACACCGAAGAACAACGAAGATAAGATTATGATCACCCTGGATATTGCGGAAGAGTGCATGCAAAAGAAAAGTTTTTCCCATGATAAGGACGGGGATGCGCATTATGATGTCTTGTCCGCATTTCAAAAATCCATCAGGGGCAGTGATGTTGATGCAGCATTACATTATTTGGGACGTTTAATCGAAGCAGGTGATCTGGACAGTATCGCCCGTCGCATGGTTGTTTGTGCGTATGAGGATATCGGATTGGCGAATCCCCAAGCAGGCCCCCGCGCACTTGCCGCGGTCCAGGCAGCTGAACGGTTAGGTTTCCCGGAGGCCCGTATACCACTGGCAGTTGCCATTACCGAACTTGCGTTATCGCCAAAATCAAATACCGCCTACAAAGCAATGGATGCTGCTTTAAGCGATATTCGCAGCGGCAAAAGCGGAGAAATTCCTAATCATTTAAAAGACGCCCACTATCAAGGAGCGAAAAAACTTGGCCGGGGCGTGGAATATCAATATCCGCATAATTTCGAAGGTGGCTGGGTCAATCAGCAATATTTACCTGATACCATCAAGAACAAGCACTATTATCAACCGAAAAACGCTGGCAAATTTGAACAAGCATTAAAACAGGTATATGAAAAAATACAGGCAGCTAAATCATAATATAAACTAGTTAGGTATATTTCCTTTTTCGAACGGTCACAATAGATACTAGATAATCAGTCTATGGAATGATGTGCTATTGATTTGTTACTCGATAAAGGAGATGAAGATTTTGGTTAAAGTTAGACAAGATGCATGGTCACATGAAGATGATCTACTATTAGCAGAGACGGTATTACGACACATTAGGGAAGGCAGTACCCAACTAAACGCGTTTGAGGAAGTTGGAGATAAACTGAATCGCACGTCAGCGGCTTGCGGATTTCGCTGGAATGCTGAAGTACGCACAAAATACGATCATGCTATTGATCTTGCAAAGAGACAACGAAAAGAAAAGAAACGAGCCATGGCTCAAAACACACCGAAGCAACAGAAACCAGCAATTGCGTTACCGCAGCTTTATGAGGAATTGGAAACAACAATCACCTCAGCAGAGCCTGTAGAGACGACTGTTCCAGGTGAGGTATCTGCAAATGAGCCGGCAATGTCCCTGGATATGGTCATTCAATACCTGAATGGACTAAAAAAAGACTATCATGCTTCGAATCAATCAAAACGCAGCCTGGAAGAAACACAAAAGGAAAATACGATGCTTCAGGAACAGGTGCAGGAATTAGAAAGGAAATTGGCGCAGACAGAGGAGCAGCTTGCTACCATTCAAGAGGATTACCAAGTGTTCATGCAGATTATGGATCGCGCACGGAAAATGACCGTATTCGAGGACCAAGGTACCATGAAGCCTCCTGCGTTTCGAATGGATAAAAATGGTAATCTGCAACAAATAGCGCATAGTTCGAATCAATAACGCTATCATTCATGTAGCAGGAATTTGCGATGAGTTGTGAAGCAAGAAGCCTGCTACCATTAAGATGAGATAAAAAACTCTTCCATTTAGGAAGAGTTTTTTAATTTCCGGCAATCCCGATTGTGCCGTTTAATTCCTGTTTTGATCCCGCTCTTGGCAGGTGGGTGCTCTGTTCCAAACTTTGTACGTCCTCATTTTAAGTAAGTAGAGGCTTGCACGCAGTCAAGAAACGTTAAGCTCCCGAATGTATTATTGTTCGGTCAAAACGAATATACATAAACGAACACATCAGGATTGAGCTGGAATTGCTATGAAAAACGCAAATCAAGCTTCATTTGTAAAATGATCATATCATATCCAGCCAATATTTTCAATATTTAACCTTATGGAAATTAAATTACATTTGTTGCAGATCTAAAACAAAGCTTATTTTTCTTCATCTATTTCTTTCAGCTGAATAGAAAGTTCGTCCAATTGTTTTGTACTTACTTCACTCGGTGCATCGGTTAATAGATCAGAAGCTGATGCCGTTTTCGGGAATAAAATAGTATCCCGCATATTCGACGTTCCTGCTAATAGCATGATAATTCGATCCAATCCAAGCGCAATTCCTCCATGTGGCGGTGCCCCATATTCCAATGCATCCAGCAAAAAGCCAAATTGTTCTTCAGCCTGCTGTTTGGTAAATCCCAATACGTCAAACATGGTATCTTGTTGTTCCCGTTTATAATTTCTTAGCGATCCACCACCAAGTTCATAACCATTCAATACAATGTCATAAGCAATGGCCTTTACACTGGCTGGATCAGAGGCCAATTTATTCAAATCCGCTTCTACCGGCATGGTAAATGGGTGGTGTGCTGCCGAGTATCTCCCCGCTTCTTCATCATATTCCAAAAGCGGCCAGTCCGTTACCCACAAGAAATTATATTGCGATTCATCAATCAAGTTTAATTGCTTGCCAAGCTTCAGCCGTAATGCGCCAAGACTATCATATACAATGCTTGTTTTATCCGCACAAAATAGCAAGAGATCCCCTTCTGTCGCCTCTGCTCGTTCAACTAGACTCGTTTTTTCCTCATCTGATAGAAATTTGGCGATCGGCCCTTTCACCTCGCCATTTTGCAGTTTAAGCCACGCCAATCCTTTCGCTCCGTAGACATTAACAAATTCGGTCAGCTTGTCAATGTCTTTTCGGGAAAATGCGGCTGCCTGCTGCTTCACATTCAGTAGACAAACCTTGCCGCCATTTTCGATTGCACGTTGAAACACAGCAAAATCTGAATCCTGTACAATATCTGAGACGTGGATTAATTCTAAAGCAAATCGGGTGTCCGGTTTATCCGAACCATAGCGCTGCATTGCCTCATCATAGGAAAGCCGTGGAAATGGTATCGCAACATCCAACCCTTTTACTTCCTTCATCACTTTTTTCATCATGCGCTCCGTCATTTCCATAATATCGTCGCTTGACATAAAGGATGTTTCAATATCGATCTGTGTAAATTCCGGTTGCCGGTCAGCTCGTAAATCTTCATCACGGAAACAGCGGGCAATTTGATAGTACTTTTCAAATCCGGACATCATAATCAACTGTTTAAACAATTGTGGTGACTGTGGTAACGCATAAAATTCACCAGCATGTACCCTGCTTGGGACAAGGTAATCGCGTGCTCCTTCGGGTGTACTTTTCGTCAGAATCGGCGTTTCCATCTCCAGAAAACCTTCATCGTTTAAAAAATTCCGTACCGTTTGTGTTGTTTGATGGCGTAGTTTGAAAGTGTGTTGTAAGGTATTTCGCCGCAAATCCAAATAACGATATTTCAAACGCAAATCTTCGCTGACATCTGTCTCATCCTGAATCATAAATGGAGGATTTTTTGCTTTATTTAACACGATCAGATCCGTAGCAATGACTTCAATATGACCTGTTGCCATTGCCTCATTCACGGTTGATGCATCTCGTTTGACTACGTTCCCTTTCATTTCCACCACATATTCGTTACGAACATCTTCGGCAGTGGCCAGAGCTTCCGCTGAATATGCTGGATTAAATACGACCTGAACCACACCTGAACGATCCCGCAAATCGATAAAAATCAATCCACCTAAATCACGACGCTTTTGTACCCAGCCTTTCAATATAACTTCTTTATCAATATGTGCTTCTGTTAATGTTCCTGCTGGTATTCGTTGATTCATTATTCCTTTCCTCCCTGGAGCAATTCGTTCATTTCATCACCCAAACCCGATAGAGCCACTTCCCGCTGTTCCCCGGTTTGCATTGATCTTATCGTGATGACCTGTTTGGCCAATTCTTCTTCACCAAGAATCAGTACAAATTTCGCGTGTAAGCGATCAGCTGTTTTTAATTGAGCTTTCATTTTTCGCCCTTGATAATCCTGATCCACCTGGATTCCTTGTTTCCTTAACTCAAAAACTAGTGAAACCGCCCGTCTTTGTGGTTCATCCCCAACAGCAACAAGATAACAATCCAACTCCTCGTCAACAGGGATCGAAATATCCTCTGCCTTCATGGCGAGCAGTAATCGTTCCAGCCCCATACCAAAACCGATCCCTGGTGTATCAGGTCCGCCGAATTCCTCGGTAAGCCCATTGTACCGGCCACCGCCACACAAGGTTGTAATCGCACCAAATCCTTCTGCGTCACTCATGATTTCAAATGCCGTGTGATTGTAATAATCCAGCCCGCGAACAAGATTTTGATCGACTGTATATGGAATACCCATCTGCGTTAAGTAGTCTTTTAATTGTTCAAAATAGCTCGCTGATTCCGCATTTAAATAATCAAGTATAGATGGAGCAGTTTTCATTGCCGGGTGATCCCGATCCTTCTTACAATCCAAAATACGTAACGGGTTTTGCGTTAACCGGGTTTGACAGTCCGTACAAAGTTCCTCTTTATGCGGTGTAAAGTGCTCCACTAGCGCTTGACGATAGTTTGCGCGACTTTCCTTATCGCCAAGACTATTAATGACAAGGTTAAGTGATTTTAAACCAAGCTCCTGATAACATGTCATAGCAAGCGCAATGACCTCCGCATCGACCGCTGGGTCCGCACTTCCCAACACTTCCACCCCAAATTGATTGAGTTGCCGCATCCGGCCTTGCTGTGGTCGTTCATAACGAAACATCTGCATGAAATAAAACAGTTTCACCGGTTGAATGGCTGACCCATACAATTTGTGTTCAACAAAGGCACGGACGACCGCCGCTGTCCCTTCAGGCCTAAGTGTAATACTCCGTCCGCCGCGATCCAGAAACGTATACATTTCTTTTTGAACAATATCAGTCGAATCACCTACACCCCGCTGAAATACTTCCGTATGTTCAAAAAGCGGTGTGCGAATTTCTTCGTAGTGAAATCGATCGCAAATATCTTTGATTACTTTTTCAATGTATTGCCAGTTTTTGACGTCATCAGGTAGAATATCATTCGTCCCTCGTGGTGCTTTCATGTTCATGACCATACCTCCAATAAAGTGAAATAAATAAAAAAACCCCCATCCCTTATATAAAGGGACGAGAGTTAACCCGCGTTGCCACCCTGATTGATACAATAGTATCCACCTTGTACAGTTAACGCCTGCAGAACGTCAATACCTAGTGAAATAAATCCCAACCTGTCCAAGGATATGGAATACCCGACTTTTGTGGTTCTGGGACGATTGCATGTCAGTATTGAACCTGAGGAGTGTCTTTCATTGGATCACAATGTAAAAATGCTTTCAGCCATTGGCATTCTTTCTCTGTTCATCTGGGTTCCAACTACTTGTTCCCTTGACGGTGTCAAATTTAAAAAAGAATTTTCATATTCGTAAAATCATGCTCGTGATTATTGAACACTATTGCTGATTCAATTTAATGATTATAATCATAAGCGGTGTGAAAACGAAAGTCAAGCACGAATGATTTTTTTCTTTAACATTTTTACTTCTCCTAACGTAATTCCCAATTCCTGTGCTATTTCCATATGATTTGTATTGCCTTCCAACTCCATAAACCGATGAAAATTAATTCCATATATATCCTTGTTCTGAGCAGTGGTCCAATGTTTTTCAGCGTATCGCATGTACATTCCTCCTTGCCATAGTTTTGCCTTTTATGCATTTTTTATTACGCCAGAAGACATAATATAAGCAGAGCAAGGAGGAAATCATTTGCGTACTTGGCGAAGACTTATCATATGCGTTTGTATGATAGTGATTGTACATACATATCCGATTGATAAACAAAAAGCTAATACAGACGATGCCGTACCGGAAACGATCACAACCGCAGCTGGTCATTCACAAAATCGAACAGGTTTGGCTACAGGCGTTAACATGATAAAAAAGGGAGACCGGCTTAAAATTACCCATGATGATATCATCGAGTATTTGCATCCACCACCCGTAAATAAGCGCATAAAAATAAAACCCCACCTGCGACATAAGACAATCGTCATTGACCCGGGGCATGGCGGATCTGATGCGGGGGCAATTGGTGCATCAGGAGTCCTTGAAAAAGATTTGACTTTCCAAACTGCTTTACGATTACGACAAGTACTTATTATTATGGGCGCAGATGTGATCCTGACCAGAAAGCATGATGACTATGTAGCCTTAGCAAGTCGGACAAGCCTGTCGAATAGCGCTGATGCCGATGCGTTTCTCAGTATTCATTATAACAATTTTCCAGAAATGCCTGATGTAGCAGGAATCAGCACCTATTATTATGGTGATGAAAACAAGGGGTTGGCGGATCCGATACAAACAAATATGATCAAAAAAACGAAGGCAGATGATCGGGGCACTGTATCGGAGGATTTCCAGGTTCTGCGCCAAAACAAAAAAGCCGCTGTATTAGTTGAATTGGGCTTTTTATCCAACCAGACAGAGGAACAGCTGCTCGTAACAGATGTCTATCAGAAGCAACTGGTAAATGGAATAACCGAGGGCTTAATCGTGTATTTTAAAAAAAACATAACGGACTAACCAGGGACAAGCGCTTGTGGTTAGTCAGCTGTCTTTACTGTCGATGATAATCGTTACCGGGCCGGTGTTAGTAAAAGTCACATCCATCATCGCACCAAATTCACCTGTTGCAACCGGAATGTCTTGCTCACTCACAAGATTATTAAAATAATGATACAAGGCTTTTGCTTTGTCAGGTTTAGCTGCTTGGAGGAAACTCGGTCTTCTGCCTTTTTTCGTATCAGCATATAAGGTGAACTGGGATATGGACAACAATCCTCCGGCAATATCCTTTAATGATTGATTCATTTTTCCGTTCTCATCCGCAAAGATGCGCATGTTGACAATTTTATGAACAAGATATTCGGCATCTGCTTCTTTATCCTCATGGGTAACTCCAAGTAAAACGACCAGCCCTTCATCAACCTCGCCAATCGTTTCTTTATTTACCGACACATGTGCATTACGCGCCACTTGTACAACAGCTTTCATGATTCGTCCCCTTTATTCCATTTTAAAATCTTAGCTTACTGCAATGTCCGTGTTACGGTGTAAATATCTTTAATTTGTTTTACACGCTCCACAATTTTTCGTAAATGGGCTGTATTATGGACTAGGATAGTGATGGTGAAGATGGCCATTTTATTTCGATCCGATCCACCATTGACCTGTGTAATATTAGTCTTTGTTTCGTTTACTGCTTGTAACACTTCATTTAACAGGCCTCGCCGGTCATATCCAGAAATTTCCAAATCCACATGATATTGTTTTCTTTCGACTTGGTTATTTTCCCATTCTACATGTAAATAACGCTGTTTTGCTTCTTCCGTTTGAACATTCGGGCAATCCGCACGATGAACGGATACACCGCGTCCTTTGGTAATGTAGCCAACAATCGCATCACCAGGCACCGGATTACAGCATTTCGATAATCGAACTAATAAATTGTCAACACCTTCTACTTTGATGCCCGAATCCCGCTTATGTGAGGCAGGCTTTTTTTTCTCGTTCACTTCGGATTTTACTTCTTCTAATGTTTGCGACAGTTCCTGTTCTTTTTGCTTTTGCCTGCGTAACTTTTCCGTCAAGCGTGTTGCAATCAACGCTGCTGTTATTCCTTGATAACCAACTGCGGCATACATATCTTCCTCATTGGAGAAGTTAAATTTTTCAAACACCCGTTGTAAATTATCCTGTGTCAATACATCTTTGGGCTCGAATGACAATGCCTTGATTTCCTTATCAACCAGTTCTTTCCCCTTGGTAATATTTTCTTCCCGGCGTTGTTTTTTAAAAAATTGTTTAATTTTATTTTTAGCTTGGGAGGTTTGTGTTACTTTTAACCAATCGGGTGACGGCCCATACGATTGCTTGGATGTCATCATTTCAATGATATCACCGTTTTTGAGTTCATAGTCCAACGGTTCCATTTTCCCGTTAATTTTGGCGCCGACCGTTTGATTTCCGATTTCCGTATGAATTTTATAGGCAAAATCAAGTGGAACCGATCCAGACGGTAACTCAATTACGTCCCCTTTTGGTGTAAACACATATACCATATCCGAGAACAAATCCACCTTTAACGATTCCATAAATTCTTCGGCATCATGTGTTTCGTTTTGCCATTCCAGGATTTCCCTGAACCAAGTTAATTTTTCTTCAAACGACTGCTTGTCTTTATTGACCCGCTTTCCTTCCTTATAAGCCCAGTGTGCAGCAATCCCGTACTCAGCAATTTCATGCATCTCTTTCGTGCGTATTTGCACTTCTAATGGATCACCTTTGGGACCAATAACGGTAGTGTGCAATGACTGGTAAAGATTTGGCTTTGGCATGGCAATGTAATCTTTAAACCTGCCAGGCATTGGTTTCCAGCACGTATGAATAATTCCTAAGACTGCGTAACAATCCTTGATACTGTTAACAATGATCCGGACGGCAAGCAAATCGTAAATTTCATTGAATTGCTTGTTCTGCTTCACCATTTTTCGATAGATACTATACAAATGTTTTGGTCTTCCGGAGATATCTGCATGGATATGAACATCCTCTAACTGTTCATGAACCTCATCCATCACTTCTTTGATGTATATCTCACGCTGATCACGTTTTTGCCGCATTAATTGCACGATTCGATAATATTGCTGGGGGTTTAAATATCGTAATGCCGTATCTTCCAATTCCCACTTAATGGTCGATATCCCTAATCGGTGGGCCAATGGGGCAAAGATTTCCAGTGTTTCATTCGATATACGCCGCTGTTTTTCTGGTCTTAAATGTTTGAGTGTCCGCATATTATGCAGCCGATCCGCCAGTTTAATTAAGATAACACGTATATCCTTCGCCATGGCCACGAACATTTTACGGTGATTTTCTGCTTGAAGCGCTTCTTTTGATTTATATTTGATTTTCCCCAGTTTCGTTACCCCGTCAACAAGCATTGCAACTTCATGATTAAATTGTTCCTCGATTTGTTCCAGTGTAACCGTTGTATCTTCTACAACATCATGTAAAAACCCACCCGCAATCGTTTCCGGATCCATCTCCAGCCCTACTAAGATTCCGGCTACCTGAACCGGGTGGATAATATACGGCTCACCGGATTTCCGATACTGATCACGATGTGCCTCATATGCAAATTCGTATGCACGGCGAATAAACGCAGTATCCTCCTCATTAAGGTACTGTCCCGCCTCGTCTAGCACATTCTCTACTGTCATTATAGCTTCCTTTGCCATGTAATCACCTTTACTCACTACTTTAGCATTCTTTAACCTATGCCTTTTTTATTAGTATCGAAAACTTTGACGAAAAAGTAAAGAAAAAACGTTCTGTTAGATAAAAAACATTGAAATATAATAGTAAATAAACAAGTAGGCCTGACGAACATGTACCTCGTCAGACCTAACCATATATAATTCGTTACAAACGTTCCATTAATATTCCATTAAAGTTAGCACGTCATAGCCGTTTAGTTTGTCACGGCCATTTAAATACGTCAGTTCAACTAAAAAGGCACAGCCAACAACAACGCCGCCAAGCTCTTCTACTAATTTAATCGTTGCTTCTATTGTACCACCTGTTGCAAGTAAGTCATCTGTTATTAATACGCGCTGGCCTGGCTTAATGGCATCTTTATGGATCGTTAAGACATTTTTGCCATATTCTAACCCATAGTCCACTTTGATAACGTCACGTGGTAATTTGCCTTCTTTACGAACAGGGGCAAAACCAACTTCCAATGCATACGCAACCGGGCAGCCAATAATGAACCCCCTTGCCTCTGGACCGACAATCAAATCAATATCTTTTTCCTTTGAAAACATTACAATTTCATCAACAGCTGATTTAAACGCTTGGCCATTATCCATTAACGGTGTAATATCTTTAAATTGAACACCCGCTTTTGGCCAGTCTTCAACTATTTTAATATAGTTTTTATAATCCATAAATAACTTCTTCCTTCCTGTGTTCTTGGGCGTCGTCCATCCATACTGAAAACCATTGTTTTAATGCTTGATAATTGGAATAATATAGCGTCTTTTCAATTTCAGCTTGTCTTAAACGCTGTTGATAGATACGGGCATCCTGCAAATCGCGTTTCACAGGGCTCGGATTCACCCGCATAACACCACTCTCTATTTTAACAAATCCTAACTCAAAAAACACTTGTGACATAAAAATAATTCGATCTTTTGTCCATCCTCTAGCTTGCATGAGCATACTTATCTCCTGCTTCAAATCAATCGACTTACGAATGAGGATCTGCTTATAAAACCACTTAAAATCTTCTCTGGATGGGAACACTTGCATATACGTACTATTTTCCACATAGAAACAAGCATGTATACGTGATGGTTTGGTTTGTTCAATTATCTTTTCCAGCTGTTCGAATTGAGGTGGCAAATCAAACAGGTACAAGGAATTGACCGGTGTCAACGTTGTAAGATCTTCCTCATAGCTGATTGTTTTCATTTGCGTCGGGATGCGCTCAGACATTGCTTGACATACAGCTAAATTCACATTTTGCTCAAATACAGACGGTGAAATAGCAATTTCTTTCTTGCCGCGATGATCGAACAACTGCCATTCATCAATCCGTAAATCCTGAATAACGATTTGCGGTTTTCGGATCCCGTTCCATTCATTAATTCCGACTTCACCAACGACTGAGACAGCCGTCTGGGATGAAATCAGCGGATATTGTCCACCAAGTCCAAACCCGATACCATCCAATTGAGCTGTAGCATCCCTAAACTGCAATTTCAAATGCTTCTTATTATTCCCAAGCTGGCGGATATCCGTTGGAACTTGTTTGATATGAAAAACAGGTTTTGGATTAGCCATGCCAAATGGTGCAAGTTGACTTATCTCGTTTACCAGTGTTTCGTTAATTTCTGCTAGATGTAATGTTTTGCTAACTACGATTTCCTGTTTGAAGTCGTCTTCCGTCAGCTCCTGCCAGATACATTCATTTAGTCCTTCCTTTAACTTGGTAAGATTTTCTAGCGGCAATGTCATCCCTGCAGCTTGGGCATGTCCACCGAAATGGGTGAACAGTTCTCGCCATTTCATACAATGGTTAAACAAATCAAAGGCAGGTATACTACGGGCCGATCCTTTCACACGACCTTCAGCTGGATGGATGGCTAATACAATTGCCGGGCGATCATATTTTCGAACAAGCCTTGAGGCAACAATTCCAAGAACCCCTTCATGCCACCCTTCTTTCGCAACCACAATCACACCTTGCTTCGAGTCAGCAGGAACCATCGTTTCTACTTCTTTCACGATATCCGAAACAATTTTTTTGCGTTCCTCATTAAGCTGCTGAACCATTTCCGCTAATTCCGTTGCTTCAAACGGATCATCACTCACCAATAATCGAACCGCTAAATCAGCATCTTGCAGACGTCCTACCGCGTTAAGGCGTGGACCAATCAAAAATCCGATATCTTCTTCCGTAACGTTTCCCTCAATCTTACAAGTCTTTTTCAATGCTTTTAAACCGTGTCGCTTCGTTTTGCTTAAATGTTGCAATCCGTAGTAAACAAGGATACGATTCTCATCAACCAGTGGAACCATATCGGCAACTGTTCCGATTGCCACAAGGTCCAGAAACTGTTCAGGAAAATATCCCAACAATTGCTCGGCAAATTTAAAGGCTACGCCAACCCCGGCAAGCTCTTTAAATGCATAATTTGATGAACATTTCGGATGAACAATCGCAAACGCATCCGGCAGTGTAACTTGTCGCTCATGGTGATCGGTAATAATTAAATCAAGCCCCAGCTCTTTGGCTATTTCCGCTTCATGAACAGCTGCTATTCCGTTATCAACAGTAATAATGACACGATAACCGTCTGTATATGCTTTTCTAAACGCTGCTTCATTTGGGCCATACCCTTCGGTAAACCGGTTGGGGATATAATAATCACAATGAGCACCAAGTTCTTGTAAAGCTGCTAGCAGGACACTCGTTGAACTAACACCATCCGCATCATAATCCCCATAGATCAGGATCGGCTCTTGTTGATCAATTGCTTTATGTACACGTGCACAAGCCTTTTCAATCGCTGTCAAGTTATCAGGGCGATCTAAATTCTCCAGGCTAGGCGATAAAAAATCTGCCGCTTGGTCTGCAGTCGTTATTCCACGTTGTAATAAAAGTTCCCTCAGGATTGGCGATATTGTGGTGCAATCGCCTTCCCAATTCAATGATTCGTCTACCGTCATAAACTTCCATGTTGCATTACTTGATAACATACATTCACCCCTGACTTATCTATTATACACAAATAGCGTCAGGGGTCGCAATTAGAATTATTTTGGTTTATCTTCTTGTTTTTTATCATTACGATTAGTCTGCTTATGTAGTTTGTCCGTCAACCCATGTTTTTGTAGTATTTTATTCATTTCCTTATTCTCTAATTTTAGCGAGCGTATTTCCCGCTGCAAACGAAACATACGGATAGCACCAACCGCGGCGGTAATAATGCCACCCATCAACACAGAAAACAATATTACTAAAATCAGCGGAGCCCCGCCTGACCAAAATAAATAATTGACCTCGACCGTATCAACATTGGTAACCGCAAATACAGCCACAATAATCACAACAATGATTGCCAAAATCACATAACTTTGACCACGCATGAAATTCCTCCTTTTTCTTTCAACATTACCCAAGTTTAATTACAAACAAACCCCTGCTACCAAATCATGTAACAAGGGTTTGTTTCGAAAGGTCGCTTAGCAAGCCTGCTTTACGCCGCTGGGCAAGCTCGCTATGCTTTTCCTTATACCTGTGGGCCATCGATTCGTTTCTTTTTCGCGAATACGACTGGCTTTTCCTTAATTTTCCTTCCACGCCATATCAACCATAGCTGTGAGGCAAGGAAAAGGGAAGAGTACGTACCCATGATTAGTCCTACTGCCAAAGCAAGCGCAAATCCACTAATCGATTCCGCACCTAAGAACAGGAACGCTAGTACAGCAATCAAGGTTGTTACCGACGTATTAATACTACGGGTCATGGTTTGCACTAAACTGCGATTAACAATTTTTGCGAGTTCTTTAAATGATTTCACACGTTTCTTTTTCTGCAGGTTTTCCCTGATTCGGTCAAACGTTACAATCGTATCATTGATCGAATAACCGATGATGGTGAGAACCGCAGCAACAATCGTCACATCGAACTCAATTCTGGTGATACTGAAAAACGCCAAGATGAAGAATGCATCATGGATTAACGCAATGATCGCGGTAATCGCAAAGAAAAGTTCAAACCGGAATGCCACATAAATGATCATGCCGATCGAAGCAATTGCCAAGGCATATAAAGCGTTCTTCACCAGTTCTTGTCCAACAATTGGCGAGACAACACTGACACTTGGCTCTTCGCCATATTTGTCATTAAAGTGATCCTTTAACTCGGCAATTTTATCTTTATCTAATACGGTGTCATACCGAATGACAGCAACATCATTATTGTCACCTGAAATCACCGGTTTTGTCTTTGGTTTAATATCAAGCTTATCCAAGTCGTTGACAACTTCATCAGCCGTGATGGTATGATCACTCATGATTTGTACTCTGGAACCACTGGTGAAGTCAATTCCCGGATTCAACTGGAAAATGACCAAGGAAATGATCCCTAGAACCACCATCAATGATGATGCAATAAAGAACTTTTTGCGGTGTTTGACAGGATTGATTTCCCGATGGAACAGGGTAGGCTCTACCTCTGTCCGATCCCTGATATCACGAATATCCTCCTTCTTCACTCCGAACCAGCCTGGATGGTTTTTCAAGAACTTTACTTTAATCCATAGTTGCAACAATAACCTTGAGCCATAAACTGCTGTTAAGAAACTGACAACAATACTGAGTATCAACATTGTTGCAAATCCTTTGATCGAACTTGTCCCAAAAAAGAACAAGACAACAGCAGCTAAAATCGTTGTGATGTTGGCATCCAGAATCGCCCGTAATGAATTACTGGTTCCAGATTTAAAGGCCGACTGTAACGACTTGCCTTCACGAAGTTCTTCCTTTATACGTTCAAACGTGATCACGTTCGCGTCGACCGCCATCCCGACCCCGAGAATCAATGCTGCAATACCCGGCAATGTCAGAGTACCATGCATCAATTCAAAGAATAACAAAATCAGGTAAATATAAATACTTAAATTGATTGCGGCAATAAAGCCTGGGAAACGATAAACGGCAATCATAAATAAAAAGATTACACCGATACCGATAATTCCGGCAAACACTGTTTTATTTAGTGCCTGTTGTCCAAATTGCGCACCAACGGATGTAGAATATTTTTCCGTCAGATTCACCGGCAGTGATCCCGAATTAATAATGTCTGCTAACCGTTGTGCGGAATCAACCGTAAAATCCCCCGTGATCATGACGTTTGATGTATTTAGGGTTTTCGACACTTGTGGTGCAGAAATAAATTTAGGATCATCCTTTTGATATTCTTCAGCATATGAATCCCCTTTTTGGTAATCCATCCAGATAACAAGTAAATTATCAGCATATGGGGTATCCGGGTCATTCATATCTTTAATTTTTCTCGTAACATCCCCAAATTTAGACGCACTCTTTAATGACAGGGTAACCATCGGCTGCTTTGAATCCGGGTCGAAATCCTGCTTTGCGCTTCCTTCTTTGACATCGGCACCATTTAATAATTCGTTATCATTCACATCTCGAAACGATAAACGGGCTGAAGTGGACAATATGTCTCTTGCTTCATTTTGGTTTTTGACCCCGGCAAGTTGAACGCGAATGCGATTCGGTTCTTCGATATCGATATTCGCTTCACTAATACCAAGCCGGTCTACTCGCTCCGTTAGTGTCCGGACAGTAGCCTCCAATAGATTTCGGTTTACCTTCTGGCCTTCGTCAACCGGTTTTACGTCATACAGGACTTCGAAACCACCCTGCAGGTCAAGTCCTAAGTTTATTTTCTTTGTAATCCCTGAAATCGTTGTCCCAATCAATCCTGCGAATAAGAGTATGATCAGAAAAAAGGCAACGATTCTGCCTCTGTTTTTCATCTACTAGATTGCCTCCCTTTTACTACCGGTAACACGTTATGTCATCCATATCCATTGCTAAGGCATTATTCCGCCGCTTTCTCATCAATGGTTAGTGCGGCGATCGACGCCATTAAATCTTCATCCTGATACGCCTCAAGCGTTAAATAACTCATATATACATTTGTTGGAAGATGAAAGATGTCTTGTATGACCTCGTATAAATGTTTTGATGGATTTCCTTTCCATACCTTTTGCACCAAACAATTCCAAATATCGTCGTTTGTCGCCTGTCGGTAGCCTAACAGCTTCATCTCACTCGTTTTACTATCGAGAGCAGGTTTTATGCGTGATTTCCATTCATCAACAGATCGCATCATTTCCAAACGCTTCGCCTCCTGTTTCTCACGTGACATATCCATTTTTATGTAAGCGAACGCCATCTCCTTTTTAGATTTCAAATATGTAAAATCCGCTTTCTTGTCATGCTTGGCCAACTTCATAGCATATATATCATTGTATATGAAAATTTATTTTTTGAGAAGGCAGGGCCGTTCAAAATGACCAAACAATCATTTCTACAAGGAACATTAATATTAATTATAGCTGGTATGATTACCCGTTTTCTCGGATTCATCAATCGCATGGTTTTAGCACGATTCATGGGTGAAGAAGGTGTTGGCCTTTATATGATGGCTCTGCCCACCCTATTTCTGGTAATGACCCTAACCCAATTAGGCTTGCCTGTTGCCATATCTAAACGTGTCGCTGAAGCCGAAGCAAGACAGGATCGGGTGAAGGTCAAGAAAATTTTGACGGTGTCTTTGATTGTTACCGGAATATCGAGTGTTGTCTTTACAATTTTAATGATTGCATCTTCACCCTTTATTGCTACTTTAACCGACAAACGTACCCTTTATCCCTTAATCGCCATCAGTCCAATTATCCCGATAACTGCCGTGTCCGCAGTTTTAAAAGGGTATTTTCAAGGAAAGCAGAACATGAAACCACAAAGCTACACACTGGTGATTGAGCAAATTGTGCGGATTACCAGTGTTGCCTTTTTCATCAATCTGCTGCTGCCTTATGGGGTTGAATACGCTGCGGCCGGTGCCATGTTTAGTGTTATCCTTGGTGAATTCGTCTCGTTACTTGTTATGATTCAAATCTTTAAACGAAAAAAGACCATCAAGATTCGTTATCGTTTTTTTGCATATTTGAAAGCAAGTAAACACACATTGAAAGAATTATTTTCGATTGCCTTACCTAGTACAGGCAGTCGGTTAATTGGTTCCATCTCCAATTTTATGGAACCTATATTGGTAGCACAAAGTCTGGCCATAGCCGGGATATCAAGTAATATGGCGACAAAACAATATGGAGAGTTAACCGGATTCGCCCTGCCATTACTGTTTTTACCAACATTTATTACGAATTCATTGTCCATTGCGCTCGTACCATCGATATCGGAGGCAGATGCCAAAAAGCATGATCGCCTAATCCATTACCGGATTCATCAATCCATCCGTATTTCATTTGCTTCCGGAGCTATTGCCACCATCGTGCTGACACTTTTTTCCGTACCTATTTTAACATATATGTACGGAACGGGAAATGCAAGCAAATTTTTGGTCTTGATGGCACCTTTTTATTTACTGCTTTACATTGCAGCACCATTACAATCTGCCCTGCAGGCACTGGATCTGGCGCGGCCTGCCATGTGGAACAGCTTAATCGGTGCTGCCTGTAAGTTTGTTGTGCTTATCCTGTTGGCATCAAACCCTAATTTTGGAATCATGGGTGTAGCAATCGCCATGTCTGTAAGCGTCGTGTTAGTGACACTATTGCATTTGGTATCACTAAGGAAGGCCATTGATTATGCCATACCATTCAAAGATGTCGTGAAGATGATCCTTTTGCTCGTAAGTACATGGCTGATCGGAGAATTGCTAAAAACGGTTTATATATCCCTAAACCCAAACCTTATTACGCTTTTACTCGTTCTTATCGGCTTGGGGGGAATTTATGTCATCCTATTATTCGCGCTTCGATTTATTACAAAAGAAGAACTGAAGCAAATCCCGTTTATCCAAAAATGGGTTTAAAAGCAACGTTATTTGTTAGTGACAGTGATTTTTTCAGTCTATTTTCCAATCACGCGAATAAAATGGAACTAGGTGGACAATCAAGGGAGGAGAAAATGTATGAAAGGACAACAATTTATCGCATTATTGTATGGATGGATCGTTATTCTCGGCCTTATCCTGTTAACAAGTTTTGCCTTAGGACTCTTACTCCGGTTTACCAGCATGAATGAGACAACACTTTCCTGGGCTACGTTAGTCATCGGCCTGATTGCTTTATTTATCGGAGGCATTGTCGCCGGTGTAAAAGGGAAGCGAAAGGGATGGATTATTGGCTCTGTTACCGGCTTGGGTTTTACCCTGTTTGTGTTTCTTGTTCAATATTTGGGCTACGAACAAACATTTTCATGGCAACAATCACTGAACCATGCAGGATATGTAGCCGCAGCACTAATTGGTGGGGTTATTGGGGTAAATATGGCAGGAGAAGAAACGAACGCTTAAAAAAAGGAACAGGCATCCCTGTTCCTTTTTTCTATGTATCATTTGAGAGACTGAAGCAACAGACCAACAAAATAATTCACCTTAAATTATCCATCAAGTCTATTGCTTGTCCAATGCTGGTATTAGTCAGCACTTTTCACTTCGCGAATTGCCGCGCGGTCAAAGGTCAATTTGGTACCATCACCCGCTTGGATCACAATCTCGTTCTCATCAATTTGATGAATCGAACCATGAAAGCCACCAATGGTTACGACGCTATCTCCCTTTTTCAGTTCAGATTGCATTTGTCTTACGTTCTTCTGCCGCTTTTGCTGCGGACGAATAAGTAGAAAATAGAAGATAACAAACATTAAAATGATCGGTGACAATTGAATCAGCATGTCCATTATATGTTCCTCCTTTCTTTAGAAGTTTCTGGCATTCGGCTGGTTGAAACCATATTGTTCAAAGAATGCTTCTTTAAAGTCTAAAAGTCGATCATCATATATCGCTTTTCGCACTTTCTTCATTAATTCTAACAGAAAATATAAATTATGGTAAGTAGTAAGTCTAAATCCAAACGTTTCATTACATTTTATTAAATGCCGAATATAACTTCGCGAATAATTTTTACATACATGGCAATCACAATTTTCGTCTAATGGTCCGAAATCGCGGGCATACGCTGCATTTCTAACCACGAGTCGGCCATTAGAAGTCATGCATGTCCCATTTCGGGCTATTCTCGTTGGCAAGACACAATCAAACATATCCACACCACGAATAGCACCATCAATTAATGAATCCGGTGAACCCACTCCCATTAAATATCTAGGTTTATTTGTTGGCAGAAGCGGAGCCGTAAATTCAAGCATCCGATTCATCACTTCTTTCGGTTCACCAACAGACAAACCGCCAATCGCGTACCCTGGAAAGTCCAATGAGCTCAGGTCCTCGGCACTTTGTTTACGCAGCTCCTCATATTCCCCACCCTGGACAATTCCAAACAGTCCTTGATCGTTCACATCCTGATGAGCGTGCAGACAACGTTCCGCCCACCGTGACGTCCGTTCAACAGATGCCTTCATATAGTCAAATGTTGCCGGATATGGCGGACATTCATCAAATGCCATCATAATATCGGAACCAAGCTTATGCTGAATCTCCATTGATTTTTCCGGGGATAGGAATAGTTTCTCTCCGTTTAAATGATTACGAAAATGCACCCCCTCTTCTTTAATATCACGCATATCACTTAAACTAAAAACCTGAAACCCGCCTGAATCGGTAAGAATTGGCTTATCCCAATTCATAAATGTATGCAGGCCACCAGCTTCTTCGATGATGTCCGCACCAGGCCGAAGCCATAAGTGGTACGTATTAGAAAGAATGATCTTGGCATTGATGTCGGTCAATTCTTCAGGACTCATCGTTTTAACGGTTGCAAGTGTTCCCACGGGCATAAACATTGGTGTGTCAAAGGAACCGTGTGGCGTATGCACCTTTCCGAGTCTGGCACCCGATTGTTTACATGTCTTTACTAATTCATATGTTATTGCTGTCATGATATTCGTCCTTCGCTAAATTATTAACATCGCATCTCCAAAACTGAAGAAGCGGTATCGTTTATCCACTGCCTCTTGGTAAGCCCGCAAAATGGTTTCCCGATCTGCTAAGGCACTTACCATCATAATCAGTGTTGATTTTGGTAAATGAAAATTGGTAATCAGGCCGTCAATTGCTCGAAACTGGTATGGTGGATAAATAAAAATATCCGTCCACCCACTAGCTTCTACAAGTTCGCCGTGGTCACGGACAATGGTTTCTAATGTCCTGGTTGATGTGGTACCCACCGAAATGATTCGTCCATTATTTTTTTTAATTGTTTGTAAGGTTTTAGCTGTTTCTTGGGACATATGATAAAATTCAGCATGCATTTGGTGCTCGTCAATGTTATCAACACTAACCGGACGAAATGTGCCTAAACCAACATGCAACGTGATAAAAGCAATCGCCACACCCATGTCCCGAATTTCGTCCAGTAATTTATGGGTAAAATGCAAGCCAGCTGTTGGTGCTGCTGCCGATCCTTCTTCTTTGGCATAGACCGTTTGATAACGCTCCTTTTCTGGCAATTGTTCTTTTATATATGGTGGTAGCGGCATTTCGCCAAGTTCATCTAATACTTCATAAAAAATGCCATCATAAGCAAATTGCATGATTCTGCCGCCATGTTCCAATACATCCAGGCAGGTTGCCGTTAATTTTCCATCGCCAAAAATGAGTTTTGTCCCTTGTTTGATCTTTTTGGCTGGTTTAGCAAGCACTTCCCAATTATCTTCTTCCTGCTGGTGCAACAGGAGAACCTCCACTTTTGCTCCGGTATCCTCTTTGATTCCATAGAGTCTGGCAGGCAGGACTCTGGTATCATTTAATACAAGACAATCGCCTGGACGCAAGTAATCCTTTATATCCGTAAAGTGTTTGTGTTCCATCGTTTTTTTTTCTCGGTTTAACACCAGTAATCTCGATGCTGTCCGATCCTTCAATGGTGTTTGTGCAATAAGCTTCGCTGGTAAATCAAAATCAAAATCTTCAATATCCATGCTGTTCAAAATCTCCTTACTATGTCTTACCGCAATCTACCAAACAGGTATACGAGTAATGATAAAATAATACTAACAACAATTGACGTCATGATCGGAAAATGAAACGAGAAATTCCCCTTCTTGAAGCTGATATCACCTGGAAGTTTTCCAATAAACGTCCAAATGATACCAATCAGCAAGAAGATAATTCCTATAAGGATAAATAGTTTCCCGATACTCATTCGCCGTCATTTCCTTTTAACCCGAAATGCTGAAAGGCCTTTTGGGTAATAACTCTTCCCCTTGGGGTTCGCTGGATAAAGCCAATTTGCAATAAGTATGGCTCATACACATCCTCGATCGTCTGAGGCTCTTCACCGATCGTCGCAGCAATCGTATCTAATCCAACCGGACCACCGTTGAACCCCTCGATAATCCCTTTCAACAGTTTATGATCAATATGATCGAGCCCGGCACCATCCACCTGCAGCATTCCTAAAGCCAGATCCGTTGTTTCCAAACTTATTTGCTGTTCACCTTTCACCTGCGAAATATCCCGAATTCGCTTTAATAAGCGGTTTGCAATCCTCGGTGTTCCTCGCGACCGTCTAGCCACTTCCTGGGCAGCTTCAGCAGTAATCGTTGTTTGGAAGATATCTGCCGTTCGTTCTACGATAGAGCATAAATCTTTCGTCTCGTAATATTCCAATCTGCTTAATACACCAAAACGGTCGCGTAATGGCGCCGACAAGAGTCCTGCCCGTGTAGTAGCCCCAACTAATGTAAATGGCGGCAAGTCAATCCGTACCGATCGGGCACTTGGGCCAGTACCAATCACAATATCGAGAAAAAAATCCTCCATTGCCGAGTATAAGACTTCCTCTACTGAACGCGGGAGGCGATGAACTTCATCAATAAACAGCACATCCCCCGGTTCAAGTGAGGAAAGAATGGCAGCCAAGTCTCCTGCCCGTTCCACAGCAGGACCAGATGTGGAACGAAATTGAACGCCCATTTCATTGGCAATAATCGCAGCAAGCGTTGTTTTTCCTAATCCAGGCGGCCCATATAATAAAACATGGTCAAGCGGTTCTTCACGCATTTTGGCTGCTTGAATAAAAATGCGTAAGTTATCCTTTACCATTTGTTGTCCAATATATTGATTTAGTGTTGTGGGGCGAAGACTAAGCTCATCAGTCGAATCCTCTGCTTGTAATTCACCTGTAACCATGCGCTCCTCCATTCATAACCCCCCTAGCTTTTAATTAGTAATCCCAGTGCTTTTCGAACCAGTTCATCGGTGCTTCCTGCGTTCTCCTGCTGCAATTTAGGCGTAATCGCTTTGATTTCACGATCGGAATAGCCAAGTGTCTTTAACGCCTCTTGCGCTTCAACCAGTTGTTTATTATCCGTTTCAGGTGTACCAGTCTTGGTGATTGACTGTGCATCTAATGACAGCATCATCGTTAATTTCCCTTTTAAATCTAAGATAACCTGTCGTGCTGTTTTCTTGCCGATACCTGGAAAACTGGTTAAAAATTTCTCATCCTCTTGTTCAACAGCCGCGACAAAATCAGCTGTATTCACGGATGCCAGGATAGCAAGCGCCCCCTTAGGCCCGATACCTGATACTTGCAGCAGTTTCGTAAATAACATTTTTTCGTCCTTTTGTTTAAACCCATATAAGACCTGGATATCCTCCCGAACATAATGATATGTATAAACAAATGCCTCTTTATTAAGCTGTGATTGAAACACAAATGGATTGGCACAGATAATTTCATAACCAACCCCTTGAACATCAATTATAACAGAATCATCATGAATGAATGTAACAATACCTTTTATGTACGCGATCATTCAACCTACTCCTTTGCATTCCTTCCCCAATCATACCACATCTATACGAACTTTTCGTAATGAATCCTATTGCATCATGAAAAGCACCAATTCAATAAAAATTGGTGCCCGTTTACACGTGTTATGAAGGGGTATCCTGATATAACTTACGATTCTTCCATATTATGGTGGATATCCTGTACGTCCTCGTCATTTTCCAACACATCAATGATTTGCAGCATTTTTTCTTCATCTTCGTCCGACAGCTTGCTGTAGTTCTGAGGAAACATGGTAACTTCGGCATCTGCAAGTTCATATCCGTGCTCACGTAAATGCTCTGTCACAGCGGAAAAGCTCTCCGGTGCAGTAAATATTTCATAAGCACCTTCTTGCGCGACAATATCGTCGGCACCTGCTTCAATCGCTTCAAGTGTCAGTGAATCTTCATCAATTACGCCATCTTCGTTTTCAATCACAATATAGCCTTTGCGATCAAACATAAACGACACACTGCCATTTTCCCCTAAGTTGCCACCATTCTTTTTAAATGCATGACGAACCTCAGCTGCTGTACGATTTTTGTTATCGGTCAACACGTTGACAATTACCGCCACACCACCAGGGCCATAACCCTCGTAAGTAAGTTCTTCATAATGTGCTCCGTCAAGCGTACCTGTTGCTTTTTTAATGGCACGATCAATATTATCATTTGGCATGTTGTCTGCTTTTGCTTTATCTATCGTTAAGCGTAATGTTGCATTCGTTGACGGGTCCCCGCCACCTGCTTTTGCGGCCATATAAATATCCTTTGCATGCCGCATGAAAATTTTTCCCTTTTTTGCATCTTGTGCATTTTTCCGGCGTTGTATATTTTTCCATTTAGAATGACCAGCCATAGGACATTCTCCTCTCTTGAAAATTCCTTTTTAACTATACCAAAAAAATGATGAGTAATAAAGGGTTAACTTCATTCAGTGGGTGGTTTCGACGTACAGGGCGTGACGGTTTTTCCTTACTTCCCGTTTAGTGCGGAGTAAACATAGCAACAAAAAAACCTCTGCCAAAAAGCAAAGGTTAATCACTATTTTCAGCAGGATCATTCGCGTGTCCATTTGTTGTCCCGCGTGCGTTCATATTTTTCATACGGTTCCAATGAATATTGTCGGTATAAATGACAACTTCTTTATCTGGTTCGACCTTTTTTACTTCCTTGACAACCAGGTCACGAACATGTTCTTCCTTATAATCATTTAGCATCAAGCCAACAATAACTTTATCTTCGGTGATCGCTATTTGTGCCTGCTTAATTTGCTTATAATTAATCAGACGTTGATAAATTTGCTCCGATTCCTGATTCACAAAATTGTCGGAGTAAGTGCCTTGTTGCCCATTTGAAGCATTGGTACCGCTCTGGTCACTTTGTGGGTAACCACCTCGATCGCCAATCGATCGGTCAGTCGTACCTAAACGTTTTGCATGTTCATGATCGGTCTCATAGTGGATTGGTTGCGTATCCGAATCATTATGTTGATCCTTATTCGCATTGTTATTCGAACAACCAAACAGCATCAGCAGGCTTACACCTGCAACGCCAACCATTTTCAACTTCATAAAAGCACCTCCTTTACCCATTAGCTTGGATGAAAGAGGTGCTTTTAACACCAGTTAATTTATCCCTTTACATGAAAATGTTTAGCTCCATTTCGCTTATGTTCTGTTTGTTTGTGCAACTTTTCAATGATCTTTTTATCCGCTTGCGGAATTTCCTCACCTTTTAAATATGCATCAATGATGTTATACGTGGTACCCATTTCTGCTTCATCTGACTGACCTTCCCACAAATCGGCACTCGGTTTTTTATGGACAATATGCTCGGGGACCCCTAAGAAGCTTGCTAACTCCCTAACCTCTTGCTTGGTCAGTTCAACCATTGGCAATATATCAACGCCGCCATCACCATATTTTGTAAAATAGCCTGTATACCACTCCGCTGCATTATCGGTTCCAACCACTAAATAATTGTAATTCGTTGCCAGTGTATATAACGTACTCATCCTTAGCCTTGCACGTAAATTGGCATCTGCCAGCCGCTCATTCTTTTCCTGCCATTCGTTTTTTTGCGTTACTTGGTGTTGAATAGCGTCAAACAATGCATGATGTGTTTCAGTTAGGTCCACCGTTAGAGCATTGATATCACAACCAGCGATCACATCGTTCGCATGCTCGATATCGACAGGATTACTCTTACAAGGCATAATAACACCCAATGAATTATCCGGTACAGCACGCTTTATTAAATGGGCAACCACTGCGGAATCAAGCCCACCGCTAACGCCAACAAGCAGTCCATTCACCCCTGCATCCTTCACCTGTTGCTGTAGCCATTTAACCATGTTTTGTGCTATCTCTTTCATCATAACCGCTCCCTCTTATAGAACTATTACATTGATTTTAGCATTAATTTTGCTGTATTCAAAAAGTATTGCCGTCTTAACCATTCATTTTCCATTCTGACCAAATATCGAGAAATAGCTTCCGTTGAGTTGCTGCGGAGAAAATGCAGCCATTCACGTAATACATCGGTTGGTACAAGCATGGCGTTGATCCATAGTTTTAATTCTTTCTCCTTTACCATCTGATATGCAAGCAATTTATCCAGATCCCATTCTAAATAAGGTAAGAAGCGCTGACCCAATTGAATATAATCATATAATATCGGGGCACATGCAAGCAAATCAAAGTCAATCATGTGCACCTTCGCATCTTGAATAAAATTATGCCCAGCTACATCACCGTGAACCCATTCTCCCTTTTTCTCTGCCTTATGCTCCAATTTCTGCCATGGAAGCTGACTGACAAAAGCTAATTGCGATTCCGTCGTTTTCACAATATCGTGGAATAAAGTGGGAAACCCATGACGTACAAAGTGGCTTTTCGTTTCTTTAAATGCCGCCAATCTGTTGGACCACCGCACATAAAAAAGCTGCCGTTTGATTGGATTATGAATGCGGATCGTCTTGGCATCCCGATGAAATTGACGTAATGTATGGACACTTGTTTGCCGATCACGTTCAATCGAATAATGAAGCTTTTCGCCTGGAACAAATGGCGCGATCGTCCAATAAAAATCATTATGTTTGATATATTTCCTCCCATTCGGAAATCGGGCAAACTTGACGACAACTGATGATTGCAGGGTATCAAAGAAGCGCCATTGCTGTTGCACCCATTTTGAATTAGGGTATTTTTTTAAAATATAATCCGT
This sequence comes from Lentibacillus songyuanensis, assembly GCF_039548255.1. NCBI lineage: Bacteria > Bacillati > Bacillota > Bacilli > Caryophanales > Bacillaceae > Lentibacillus > Lentibacillus songyuanensis. Next base: position 5,592 of record NZ_JBCLVH010000015.1, on the reverse strand, counting down.
ATTATCCGGGGTTGACAGGTGAAAGACATGCCCCTTAATCGGTATGATTGCTTTACAATCCAATCCGCCTTTTTGATACAAAAAAGAAGAGAGACGATCAATTCGCATGTCGTCTCTTTGATTAAACTTATTCACCTAATGATTCATCCTCATCCGTGCGATAATCCGAAAAATTGGGATATCCTGGAGGTGTTGGGAATGGTTGATGGTTTGGCGGCATGGACCAGTGAGATGGGTAGGTTTGGGCATGTGCTGGATGGGTTGGATATCCTCCATACGGCTGGGCTCCCATATGTCCTGGAAATGGCTGCATTTGACCATGTGACGGCTCATGCATTGGTTTATGATACATTGGATAGCCACTCGGCTGTTTTGACTTACCATTACATCCACAATCTTTATCATTTAGCGTTGGATAGGCCTTTATTGGCATCTCCCAGCTTGATGATTCCATTTTCTGCTCATAATGATGGTGCGGCTGATGCATCGGATGATGTGGCATCTGACCTCCATCAAACGCACCCATTACTGGAAAACAGCCCTCTTGCGGCGGCATTGGATGCCCACACGGGTGAACAAAATGACAGCACATTGGCATCATTGCTACGGGCTGTGGCATTGGTTGCGGCATCGGCTGATGCATTGGTTGATGCTTTGGCATTTCATGTTTTTTCGGCTGTTCCTTTGGTTTTTCGTAATGCGGCATTTCCGGAATAGTAACGGAGGTATAATTTTTCAATTCTTGTTCCATGATCGGCATTTGGATAATTGGCTGCATTTGCTGTACAGATTGTTGTGGTGCCGGCATTTGCGGTGCTACAGGCGGCTGCGGCTTTGGCATCTGCGGCTGCATCGGCATATGTGGCTGCACAGGTTTTTGTTTCTCTTTTACATCTTCCTTAATGACTGGCACTGGCTTTGGCTGTGGCATTTCTTTATATGGATGCATCGCCGCAGGTTTTTGCGTTTCTTTCATCCCTTCTTTTTGAACAGCTTTGTTTGATCCCGGAATTTTAATTTTCATCCCTGGCATAATCATATCAGGACTTGATAATTGCGGGTTAAGTTGTTTGACCTCTTCAAAATCAACCCCATACTTTTTTGCTAGTTCCCACAATGTATCGCCCTTTTGAACAACGTGAATTTTCAAGTTTAACCAAACTCCCTTCGTTTCTAATTACAATTGGGCTAATCACTCACTTACAACATATGCACGAAGGTTGGAAAAGTTGAAAACTAAATAACAAGCTAAATTTATTTAAAGAAAAAACAGCCAGTGAGAAGGCTCCCACTGGCTGCTGATTATATTTTCATCTCATATACTGGGTATGTACCTAGCATGGTTACATTGCACCCTAATGCTTCCAACTCTGCCTTCACACTAGGGAACAAGACATGATCATACTTTTGATTGACATCCACAATGAAAAAATAATTACCCAGCCCTGTTTTCATTGGGCGGGATTCAATTTTGGACAAATTCATTTTTCGCCAGGCAAATGCAGATAGCACCTGATGAAGTGCTCCAGCATAATCACTTGGCAGTGTAATCAAAAGACTAGTCTTTTCGGTATCCATTTGTTGATGAAAAGAAATTGGCTGATCATCCTTCGTTAACACAGCAAATCGTGTGTGATTATTTGGATAATCATGAATATCTTTCTGATAAATTGATAAGCCAAATTCTTCCGCTGCCAATTGGTTTCCTATGGCTGCTATTGGTTGGTCACTCGTACTTACAAGCTCGGCCGCTCTTCCCGTGGACGATGTAAAATGAAGGGCTGCTTGTGGTATATGTTGATGAATATACTGGTGACACTGCGCTATTGCGTGACTATGCGAGTGAATCTCGGTTAATTCAGATACATCGCTGGTAAATTCCGGGCGAACGAGAAGATGCTGTTGAATCGGAACGACGATTTCAGCAACAATTGGCAGTCGTACCTGATGTACCAGATAATCTACCGTTAGTGATACCGTCCCTTCGATGGTGTTCTCGAGCGGGACAACACCCACATCAATTTCCCCGCTTCCCACCGCATCAATACACTCCGGAATCGTTTCAAAACCCTGTTTATCTTCCCCATTAAATACAAGATCGACAGCTAATTTCGTAAATGTTCCTCTTGGACCCAAATATCCTATTTTCAATCAAACCTACCCCTTGTCTTCAAATCATTACGGTAGACACTACTCGACAAATTCAAATTCGTAATCCATTAGCCGAATGGTATCTCCATCTTTTGCTCCTTTTTTTCTCAGAGCATCATCCACGCCCATTCCCCTTAACTGGCGTGCAAAACGCTGGATTGCCTCATCCCGGTTAAAATCAGTCATTTTAAACAGTTTTTCAATTTGATCCCCGGTAAGAACATACGCCCCATCATCGTCCCGGGAAATAGTAAATGCAGCTTGTGGACGCTGATAGCGATAAACGACTTCTTCTTTGGTTTCTGCTATTTCAGGCTTTGTTTTTGGTATCGTATCCAATGTATCTGCAATAGCAAAAAGAATATCACGCAAACCATCTTTCGTCAGTGCAGAAATTGGATAAATCGGAAAATCCTCCGTTAACTTCTCCTTAAACAGTTGTAAATTTTCCGTTGCACCTGGCATGTCCATTTTATTCGCAGCAATAATTTGCGGCCGGTCCATTAATGTACCATCATATTCTTTCAGTTCGGCATTAATTTTTTCAAAATCATGATACGGATCCCGTCCCTCGGTACCAGCCATATCAATCACATGGACAATCACACGGGTGCGCTCAATATGACGCAAAAATTGATGGCCTAACCCAACTCCTGCGTGCGCCCCTTCAATTAAACCTGGCAAATCAGCCATCACAAAACTGCGATGGTCAGCAGTATCCACCACACCCAGATTTGGCGACAGTGTTGTAAAATGGTAATCAGCTATTTTCGGTTTAGCTGCACTTACAACCGATATGAAGGTTGATTTACCTACGCTCGGAAATCCAACGAGTCCAACATCCGCGATCAGTTTTAATTCCACTTTTATATTGCGTTCTTGTCCGGGTTCCCCATTTTCAGCAAAATCCGGCGCTGGATTTCGCGGGGTTGCAAAGCGGGAGTTACCCCGGCCACCTCGTCCACCGTGGGCAATAATGGCTTGTTGCTCATGATTGGTTAAATCCGCGATAATTTCCTTCGTGTCACTATCCATTACCGTGGTTCCTGGTGGTACGGGTACAATTAGCGAATTAGCATTTTTCCCATGCTGATTTTTACTCATGCCATTTTCACCGCGTTTTGCTTTAAAATGGCGGTTATAACGAAAATCCATGAGTGTGTTTAATCCTTCATCCACTTGAAATACCACATCTCCGCCATTACCGCCATCCCCGCCGGCAGGGCCACCTTTAGGCACATATTTTTCGCGGCGGTAGGCAACAAGGCCATTGCCCCCGTCTCCAGCTTTTATGTATACATTCACCTGGTCTACAAACATGTATTACTACCTCATTTCTGATACGGAATATAAATGCTACAGCTTACCCCGTCATTCCTTTTACGAATCTTCCATTTCGTTGGATATTTCGAAGGATCATCTTCCGCGAAGCTTCCACGTAGTGATAACGTTACCTGGATAGCAGAATCAGTATCCGATAGCTGAAGTTCTCCCTCATATAATTCCAATGGATCTCCCAATTGTTCCAGCATGTTGATTACGGATTGGCACTCCTGAACTAATGTATGATCTATCACGTGAAGATTCATTGGTTCCACATCGATATAATAAGACAAGCGAACGTTTTGGTGGTTTGAATTAAACTGAATCAGCCATAACGCAAACGTTGGAGCATCAAGGTTCATTAATTTTCGTTCTTCGTTAAAATGATCCATCCATTTCGCAAGCTTCTCTTGTACTTTCTCCATATTTCCCATCGATGCATATCCTTGGACAATTTGCAAATCATTCATCAGATCATGTCTGTATAATCGCAAAGCTTCCATTGTTTCTTTCTCTTTCAACCTAACGCCCCCCTATTGTTAACAAAATTATAGCAGAAATACGAAAAAACTTCATATGTAACAATACGGAATGAAAGAAAAACTCCAACCAAACAATAAGGCTGGAGTTTAGCGTTACTTATTAGGAATGAAAACGAAAGGGAACCGGTGACATCACTGGTTCCCTTTTGGGTATTCTTGAGCGCTATTTAAGCTTCTTTTGCAACTGGGTAGACACTAACTTTTTTACGATCGCGACCAAAGCGTTCGAATTTCACAACACCATCCGCCTTTGCAAAAAGTGTGTCATCACCACCGCGGCCTACGTTTTCACCTGGGTAAATCTTTGTTCCGCGTTGACGGAAAAGAATCGATCCCCCGGTTACAAATTGACCATCAGCACGTTTTGCACCAAGGCGTTTTGACTCGGAATCACGACCGTTCTTTGTACTACCAACACCTTTTTTCTGTGAGAAGAATTGTAAATTTAGACGTAGCATATCATTACACCTCCTATTTATCATTAATTGTAACGAATTGACTATACTCATCGGCGATCGTTTTCAAAGAAACGATCATCCCTTCAAACAGGAGCTGTGCTTTTTCCAATACCTGAAGTTCCAGGTCTTCTGGAAAGGCAACATGAAGGTAGCCACCCTCATCTCCTTGTGTGATGTCAAGCTCTATCTCGCATAACGCTAACACGGCATTCACTGCACCAAAGGAAACGGCAGAAACTCCTGCGCAAACAAGATCATAGCCATATGGCCCGCTGTCAGCATGTCCGGAAATTTCAAATGCCGTAATTTGGTTCATCGATCGAAATATCGTTACATGAATCATATGTTATATCCTTATGCGTTAATTTTTTCGACAACAAGTTTAGTATAAGGTTGACGATGGCCTTGTTTACGATGATAATTTTTCTTTGGCTTGTATTTGAAAACGGTAATTTTCTTTTGTCGACCTTGCTTTTCCACCTTTGCAGTTACACTAGCACCATCGACATATGGAGCGCCAACTTTTACATCGTCACCACCAACGAAAAGTACTTTATCAAAAGTTACCGATTCATTTGCTTCTGCTGAAACTTTTTCAACATAAATTTCTTGACCTTCTGTAACCTTGATTTGCTTTCCACCAGTTTCAATAATTGCGTACATTTCCTGCACCTCCTTAATAGACTCAGACTCGCCATTTTAAGGTACTCGATTCACGTTTCATACGCCATTAACCGAGCGTATTCGTTATACACGAGTTTATGACCTTTTCTGTGCGGTTGTAGCATTTGGTGCTACGATAAATAACGTATTGATGTTAGCATGTTTGATACCCTATTGTCAAGCTTTACAAAACATCGTATGTGTCAAGTTTTTCTCGGCGCTGCTTTCATACCAATATTTCAGGCACTATCATTTTGTACACTTTATTCGGGCTACCGCGCTGTCGCTTGCTGGCCCCGATTTTGAGGTAACGTTCTACAGCCCAAGAACGTAACCCCAAAATCAGGGTATCATTTATTTAAAGCTTTTAAGTAAATTACCCATGGCTGTAGAATGGGCCGTATATAAGCCTATAGCGCCTTGTCTAGTTCCCACTGATGGACGAGTTGGGTTAC